>QHUE01000087.1 GCA_003221825.1 Gemmatimonadota bacterium | reverse complement strand
CGGGAGAGCGCCCCGACTGGGCCTGGCGGGTCTACCGGGTAGGTTGGGCGATCATGACGCTCGTCTATCCGCCGATCGCGACAATCTGGATTCGTACGGGACGACTTTCGGCGCATAGCGATGTCACGATCGTCGAGATCCTGGCGGCGACCGCTGGCGTTGCCACGTACGTTTTCGTTTCGCGGTGGCGAATCAGGCACTACCGCTGCCCTCGCTGTGGTGGGCCCACGGTGCGCTTGGAGGGTGAGACGCCACGCTTCAGCTGCGCGCACTGCGGCATCATCTGGAATCTCGGCAATGTGTGATGGGACCGCGGCGTGACTCACCGCGTCCTCGTCGCCGCCGAGCTCAAGAACCTCCTCGAGCCCGCGCAGCTTGTCGACCTCGACATCACCTGGATCGCTGGCGCAGAACCCACGCCCAAGGGCGACTGGGTTGCGATTGTGCCGCTTTTGTCCCGGTGGGTCGGGGGCACAGAGCTCAAGAATCTTCCACAATTGCGCATCGTCGCGAACTGCGCCGTCGGCTACAACAACGTCGACGTGGTCGCCGCGGAGATGCGGAAGGTGCTTGTCACGAATACGCCGGGCGTGCTCACTGACGCGACGGCCGATCTGACGTGGGCACTGATCCTGGCGACTGCGCGGCGGCTGATCGAAGGCGTAGACCTCGTCCGCAGCGGCAAATGGAGCGGCTGGCACCCCGAGCAATTGCTCGGGCTCGAGCTGCGCGGCCGGACGCTGGGACTGTTCGGGGCAGGGCGGATCGGTCAGGCGGTGGGGCGGCGGGCGCCGGCGTTCGGGCTGCGCATACTCTACACGGCGCGCACCCCAAAGCCTGAATTCGAACGGGAGACGGCGGCCGTGCGCGTCGACGCGAGCCAGCTGCTCGGCGAAAGCGACATCCTCAGTCTGCATGTGCCGTCGAGTCCCGAGACGAAAGGGATAATCAACGGTAAGGCGCTGGCGCGCATGAAGCGCGGCGCGATCTTGATCAACACCTCGCGCGGCGACCTCGTCCGTGAAGAAGCGCTCGCCAGGGCCCTGGAGCTGGCACACCTCGGCGCCGCCGGACTCGACGTCTACACCGACGAGCCGGCCATCCATCCCCGCCTGCTCGCGGCGCCCCGGACTGTGTTGCTGCCCCACATCGGCAGCGCGACCGAAGACACCCGCCGTAAGATGGCCGCCATCGCGGTCGCCAACGTGCAAAGCGTGCTGAGCGGCAAACCGCCGCTGACTCCGGTATATTGAGCGGTACATTGAGAACTGAGACCCGGACCCAAATCCTTGACGCCCGCGCGATGTCGCGGGCGTTGCAGCGTATGGCCGTGGAAATCGTGGAGCTGGCGCACGGTACGGACGATCTGGTGCTGATCGGCATCCAGCGCCGGGGCGTCGAGCTGGCCGAACGCATCGCCAAACTCATCGAAAAAGAAGAAGGTGCAACGGCCGCGATCCCGCGCGGCGCGCTCGACATCACCTTGTACCGCGACGATCTCGAGACCGTCGGGCCCAAGCCCGTGATCGGGGAGACGCACATTCCCGGCGATCTCACGGACAAACATGCGGTGATCGTGGACGACGTGTTGTACACCGGCCGCACCGTGCGCGCCGCGCTCGATGAGCTGGCCGATTTCGGCCGCCCCAAGCGCATCTCGCTCTGTGTGCTGGTGGACCGCGGCGGGCGCGAGCTGCCGATTCAGGCCGATATCGTAGGGAAAGCCGTGAAGACGGTGCCCGGAGAGCGTGTGGACGTGCAGGTGGAGGAGCTGGACGGCCGCGACCAGGTGGACCTGATCCGATGACCGCTTCCCCGACCCTCGGCAAGGATCTCACCGGGCTCGAGCACATGACCCCCGAGCAGATCCGGCTCATTCTCGACACCGCCGAACCGTTCAAGGAAGTCTCCGAGCGCCCGATCAAGAAGGTGCCCGCGCTGCGCGGCAAAACGATCGTCAACCTCTTCTTTGAAGCATCGACGCGCACGCGCATCTCGTTCGAATTCGAGGCGATGCGGATCGACATGGTCGTGATCCGCCATCCGTCGTCAGGCGCGGCAGAATTCCTCGGCAATCGCATCGACTCCAACGTCATCAATGCCGGCGACGGCAAGCACGAGCATCCCACCCAGGCGCTGCTCGATCTGCTGACGATCCGCGACAAGCACGGCAAGATCGAAGGCCTGAAGGTCTGTCTGGTCGGCGACGTGCTGCACTCGCGGGTCGCCCGGTCGAATCTCTGGGGCCTGACCAAGCTCGGCGCCGAGGTCGCGGTGTGTGGGCCGTGGACCCTGATGCCGCGCGGCATCGAAGATCTGGGCGTGAAGGTGTTCGGCCGGATCGAAGAGGCGATCGAGTGGGCCGACGTGCTCAACGTGCTCCGCCTGCAGCTCGAGCGCATGGAGAAAGGCTTCATCCCGAGCCTGCGCGAGTACTACCGCGTGTTTGGCGTGACGCCGGAGCGCCTCGAGCGCTCGCCCCGCGCAATCACCATCATGCATCCGGGCCCGATGAATCGCGGCGTCGAGATCGACTCACGCGTGGCCGACGGGCCGCACAGCATCATCCTCGACCAGGTGACCAACGGCGTGGCCGTCCGGATGGCGGTGCTCTACCTGCTCGCCGGCGGGCGCGCTGAGCTGGCCGATGCCGCGAAACGCGGAGGCGGCGAGTGACTCAGCCAATCCTGCTCCAGGGTGGGCACGTGATCGACCCGAGTCGCGACATGGACCAAGCCGCGGACGTGCTGATTCAGGACGGCAAGATCGCGGGCGTGGGCCGCGGGCTGGGGGCGCCCGAAGGCGCCATCGTGCGCAACGTGAAGGGCAAGGTGGTGACGCCGGGTCTCGTGGATCTGCATGTGCACCTGCGCGAGCCGGGCAACGAAGACGAAGAGACGGTGGCGAGCGGCGCGCGCGCGGCCGCGGCAGGCGGATTCACGGCCATCTGCGCGATGCCGAATACCGATCCGGTGACCGACAACCAGGCGGCCGTCGGGTTCATCGTGCGCCAATCGGGTCGGGCCGGACTCGCGCGCGTACATCCGATCGGCGCCGTGTCGATCGGCCAGAAAGGAGAACGGCTCGCGGAGTTCGGGGAGATGGTCAGCGCCGGCGCCGTGGCGGTCTCCGACGACGGCCGACCGGTCGCATCCAGTCATCTGATGCGGACCGCGCTCGAGTACGCGCGGACGTTCAGCATTCCGGTGGCGAATCATTGCGAGGATCCGATGCTCGCGGCCGGTGGCGTGATGCACGAAGGCCTCGTCGCGACGCGCCTGGGCTTGAAAGGGATCCCCGCCGCGGCCGAAGAGATCATGGTCGCGCGCGATGTGGTGCTGGCCGAATTGACGGGTGGTCACGTGCATCTGTGTCACATGTCGGCACGCGGCTCGGTCGCCATCATTCGTGACGCCAAGGAGCGCGGCATTCGCGTGACGGCCGAGGTCACGCCGCATCATCTCACGCTGACCGACTACGCCTGCGAAGAGTACGACACGCACGCGAAGATGAATCCGCCGCTGCGTGAAGCGGCCGATGTCGCGGCGCTGCGCGGCGCGCTCAAGGACGGGGTGATCGACTGCATCGCCTCCGACCACGCGCCGCATGCCTACGACGAGAAGGAAGCGGCGTTCGACGACGCGCCGTTCGGAATCGTCGGGCTGGAGACGGCGTTCGCCGTCGCCTACAGCGAGCTGGTGCCAGGCGGGGTGTTGTCGCTGCCGGAGCTGCTGCGCCGCATGAGCACCGAGCCGGCGCGCGTCTTTCATCTGTCGGGGGGCACGCTCGCGCCAGGCGCGGTTGCCGACGTCGCGGTCTTCGATCCGGCCGCGAAGTGGTCCGTCGACCCGGCGACATTTCATTCCAAGAGCCGCAACACGCCGTTTGCCGGCCGCGCACTCACGGGGCGCACCGTGCTCACCATCGTCGCAGGCACGATCGTTCACGAGCTGTGAACGCCAAGGCGGTGGCTCGGCGCATGGCGCTGTGCTGCCGGCAAATGGCAGCACAGGGATTGATCGCCGGCCGCGACGGCAATCTCTCGGTGCGTCTCGGCGCCGAACGAGTGCTCGTCACGCCGAGTGGATTGATCAAGTCGCTCGTTACCGCGGCCGATATGGTGGAAGTTGATCTCGCCGGAAACCCGCGCCGGCGCGGCGCGCGCAAGCCTACCAGCGAGTTGGACTTACACTTGCGCATCCTGCGCCATCGTCCTGACGTCCACGCCGTCGTGCACGCGCATCCCCCTGCTGCTACAGGATTTGCCGTTGCGGGCCAAGAGATTCCGGGCAATTTGTTGCCGGAGCTTATCTTCGTGGTGGGAGCGGTGCCGCTCGTCCCCTTCGGCATGCCAGGCACGCCGGAGCTGGGCGATCGCGTCGTTCCATATCTCGCAGGAGGGCGAAATCACGCGCTCCTGCTGGCGAATCACGGGGCCGTGACGATGGGGAGCACGCTCGACGAAGCGTGGATCCGGATGGAGACGCTGGAGCACGGCGCGCGCATCATCGTTGCCGCTCGGCAGATCGGGCAGCCGCAGCCTCTCAGCCTCGAAGCAATCCGCGGTTTGGTGCAGCAACGGGAGAAGGATGGCTAAGGGACCGTCGAAAAGCGCCGCCGCGATTCAGCGGCTCCTGGAAGAACGTCGCCAGTACGAGGCCTGGCTCGCGCGCATCAACGCGACCGCCGACTCGGCGCCGGAGCACGTGCGCACGCGCGTGAAGGCCGACTACGAGGCGCGGCTGCGGGCCGTCACGGAGGAATTGAAGTCGCACGCCGACGCCGCCCGCCAGCTCATCGCGCAGCGCCAGGAAAACCTGCTCGAGCTTCAGAAGAAGGAAAAGGCGGCCGCCGAGCGGCTGGCGGAAACGGAGCTGCGCCATGAAGTCGGCGAATATGACGAAGGGCAGTGGGCGCAGGTGCACAAGGACGCCCTCGCGGACCTCGGCGCCGTGCGCGACGAGCTCATGGACGTCGAGCGCGACATCACCCGGCTCGAAGAACTCGACACGCTCGTCAAGGCGAAACCCGCGGCGGCCGCGCCGCGCGGTGGAGCTCCGCCGAGACCACCGGAGAAAGCTCCGGAACGGCGGAAAACACCAACCGACGAGCTGGCCTTCCTGAAATCAGTCACGGAAGATGATCGGACACCCTCGCCACAGCGAGCGAGCGGGGCGCAGTATCAGCCCGACGATGTAGAGGACGGAACGCCGCTCGCGCCGGTCGACGAAAACGCGCCGGTCGAAAAGACGCTGCAGTGTAAAGAGTGCGGAACGATGAACGTAGCGACGGAGTGGTACTGCGAGAAATGTGGCGGGGAGTTGGCCGCGATGTGATATGGTTGGGAATCGAACCGGTTTGATGTGATGTAGGGGCGCAGCATGCTGCGCCCCTACTAACATCCGGCCGTGGCGGTTTCCGTTCCCGTTACGCCGTTGCCTTTTCGCGTAGCCGTTTGACCAATGCCGCGAGGCGCGACTTCTGCCGAGCGGCGTTGTTTTTGTGGATCAGTCCCTTGCGGGCGGCGCGGTCGAGCACGCGGGCGGCGAGCGCATACGCGGCGGCGGCGGCGTCCGCCGTCGCGGCGGCACGCACGTGCTTCAGCGCGGTGCGGAGTGACGAGCGTTGTGCTCTATTGCGAATGGTGCGCGAGCGCGCCTGGCGCATCGCTTTCTTGGCGGATTTGATCTTCGGCATGGCGCGGAAAGTAGACGGTAAGTTGCGTCGGGTCAAGACTATACATATCTTTGGCCGTCACCTACCCCGAGCAGCGCTATCTCGTTCGAGTTCCTCCTCTGGGCGCCTGTTTTGCTGTTTTCCATGGTCGCTCATGAATACGCGCACGCCGAGGCGGCCTACCGCCAGGGTGATTCCACCGCCTACATGCTTGGGCGGCTGACGTTCAATCCCGCGAAACACATTGATCCCTTCATGACCATCCTGCTCCCGATCATCACCGCTGTCGCGTCGAAGGGCCGATGGGCGTTCGGCGGGGCGAAGCCGGTGCCCGTAAATCCGCGCAACTACCGGCACTACGTGAGCGGAGACATCATCGTCTCGCTCGCCGGCATTGCGGTAAACCTGGTCCTCTTTGTCATTTTCACGGCACTCTTCGCGACGGTCGGGACCATCGCGCCGGCGTTGCCGTCCCTTACTCCGACGCTCGAGCTGGTCCAGCGGATGATGTACTACGGCCTATGGTACAATCTCGTGCTGGCGTTCTTTAACCTGATTCCGATCCCGCCGCTCGATGGCAGCCACGTGTTCTACCATCTGCTGCCGCCCGCGGCGGGGTTGCAGTACCGGCAGTTCCAGCGCTACGGCTTTCTGCCTATCATGCTGATCAGCTATATGCTGCCGGGGGTCGTACAGTTTTTCTTGTGGCCGGCGTTCCAGCTGCGCCTCGCCGCGCTGCAGGTGATCTGTCCAATCGCGCTGGGACACGGTCTCCCCCCCTACATCCTGTGTTCATGACCGGGCCAATCATGCGGGACCAGTCAGCGTTCGTCGTCGAGCTGGAGAAGTTTTCCGGCCCGCTCGATCTGCTGCTGCATCTGATCCGCGAGGACGAGGTCGACATCACCGACCTCCCGATCGCCAAGATCGCCGATCAGTTCCTGTCGGTCATCAATGAGCTGGGGCTCAATCAGGCGGCGGATTACCTGGAAATGGCGGCGCGGCTGCTGCGCATCAAGGCGCAAATGCTGCTGCCGCGCCGGCTCGGGGAGGACGAGTGGGAGGATCCACGGGCCGAGCTGGTGCGGCGGCTGCTCGAGTACCAACAGATCCGCGAGCTGGTGGACTGGCTCGGCCATGCCGCCGATGCGCGCGCCGAGCGGTATGGGCGCGGCTACGAGGCACCCCCCCCGATGCGCCCCCCGCGCCGCTGCAGATCGATCTGAACGATCTGCTCGCGGCCGCGGAGCGCGTGATCGCGCTCATCCCCGAGCCGATGTTGCACCGTGTGGTGCCGCGCCCGCTCGACGTCGAAGGAGCCACGGCCCGCATCACGACGCTGCTGGCGGAGCGGGAGATCTTCGGTTGGCAGGACGCCGTTGGTCCGCAGGCAACGCTGGTGGACGTACTCTCGACGTTTATCGCGCTGCTCGAGCTCGCCAAGCGCAGCGCGCTCACGCTCTCGCAGTCTGAACCATTCGGCCCGATGGTGATCACGCGTGCAATCCCTCGCGAAGCTGCTTGAAGCCGCGCTGTTCGCTGCCTCGCGCCCCCTCACGCTCGAGGAGCTCGCGTCATTGGATCCAACCGCCGGCGAACATGCCGTCCGTGCCGCCCTTGCCGCCCTGCGGTTGGTGTACGCCGACGACCATGGCGTCGAGCTGGTCGAGATCGCCGAGGGGTGGCAGTTCCTGACGCGCCGCGAGTACGCCGAAACGATCGCGCGCGCGCAATTTGCGCTGCGGCCGCGGCGGCTGTCCCCGGCCGCACTCGAGACGCTCGCGATCATCGCCTATCGCCAGCCGGTCGGCCGGCTCGAAGTGGACGAGATCCGCGGCGTCGACTCGGGCGCCGTCATGGACAAGCTGGTGGAGCGCGGCCTCATCGAAGTCGTGACGCGCGGCGAAGGGCTTGGCCGCCCGCTGCTGTACGGGACCACGCCGCCGTTTCTGGAGATCCTCGGATTGAAGGACCTGGAGGACTTGCCGCGGCTCGAGGAGCTGTCGGTGGCTCTCCGGCGCCCCACGCCCGTCGACGAACCCGAATGACCCTGATGCGCCTGCAGCGCGCCCTGGCGCGCGCGGGCGTCGCATCACGCCGCAAGGCGGAAGATCTGATCCGCGCGGGCCGCGTGCGCGTCGATGGCGCGACGGCCGCGATCGGGATGAGCGTCGATCTCGACTCCCAACGCTACGAGGTGCCGCGCACCTACTGGCTCGGGGTGCATGGTGCCGATGCCGCCGGTGTGCGCGCGGCGCTCGCGCAACGCATCGTGATCGACGGCCGGGCCGTGCGCGTCGTCGAGTCGCGCGTGCGGCCGCAGGGGAAGTCGGTCGAGATCGAGCTGACGCTGGCGGAAGGGCGGCAGCGGATCGTGCGCCGCGTCGCGGAAGCTTTGGGCCTCAAAGTCGAATGGCTGCACCGCGTGTCCTACGGCCCCGTCCGGCTCGGGAAGCTGGCCGAGGGCCATTGGCGGGAGCTCACCCGGCAGGAGATCGACGCGATCGAGCGACTCCATGGACCTCGCTGACCGGACGGTGATGCTGCTGGGTGGGAGCGGCCTCGTCGGCCACGCCGTGGCGCGGCGGGTCCTGGCGGCGACGCCCCCGCCGCGCCGCCTCGTGCTCGTCGCGCTGTTCGAGGATGAAGTGCGCGCCGCCGCGCGTGCGCTCGAGCCTTACCGCGGCGCCGTGACGATCGACGTCGAATGGGGCAACGTGTTCATGCCGGCGACGGTCGCGCGGGTCGACATCGGCACGATCATGGCGACGCCCGAGCATCGCGCGCTCGTGCTCGGCGATCTGCTCGGCGATCTCACCGACGGCGTCCTGGAGCGCAACCTCTTGTTTCGACTGTTGGTCCGCTACAAACCCGACGCGGTCGTGGATAGCATCAATACCGCGACCGCGTTTGCGTATCAGGACGTGTTTCACAGCGCGCGCACCTTGCTCGACCGCGCACACGATGGCGGGGCAGGGAACGATCGTGCGGCGATCGAGCAGCATCTGTTGCGTTTGCCGATGCCACAGCTGATTCGGCACGCGCAGATCATCACGGAAGCGCTGCGGCGGGCCGGTACGCAGGCGTACGTGAAGATCGGGACCAGCGGCACCGGCGGGATGGGGTTCAACATTCCCTACACGCATTCGGAGGAGCGGCCCAGCGCCACGCTGTTGACGAAGTCGGCGATCGCGGGGGCGCATTCGATGCTGCTGTTTCTGCTCGGCCGGACGCCCGACGCACCGATCACCGTGGAGATCAAGCCGACCGCGACGATCGCCTGGCGTGAAGTCGCGCATGGGCCGGTGCGCCGCAAGGGCAAGCCCATCCCGCTCGTGGACTGTGAGCATCCCGTCCCGGTGAATGAAGCATTTCAACCCGGTGCGGCGCCGTGGCGTGATCTCGGCCGGCCACTCGACGGTGTGTACATCGACGTCGGTGAGAACGGCTTGTTCGCGCGCGACGAGTTCGAGACGGTCACCGCGCTGGGGCAAATGGAGTTCATAACGCCCGAGGAGGTCGCCGATTACGTCATCATGGAGCTCCAGGGACGGCCGACGGGGAAGGACATCGTCGCGGCGCTCGACGCATCGACGGCGGGCCCAACGTACCGGGCGGGCCTGTTGCGCCGGAACGCGGTGAGCCGCCTGCGGGCCCTCGAAGCGGACCATGGCGCCCGTGGTGTGGCGTACGAAATGCTGGGCCCGCCCCGCCTGACCAAACTCTTGTACGAGGCCTACTTATGCGGCCGGCTGCGGCCCAGCGTCCGTGCTCTGGCGGGGAGCCGGCCGGCGGAGCTCGCCGCCGCCGCGCAGCGACTCCTGGAAGCCGACGCGGCATTACGGCAGCACATTATCTCAGTGGGATTGCCGATCGTCTTGCCCGACGGCAAGCGCGTGTTTCGTGGCAGCACGGTTGTCGTGGCGCCAGGTCCCGGCGACCCGCTCCAGGTGGCGCCGCGCGGCTGGGTGGATCTCCGGCCGGAGCACTTTGGCATCTGGGTCACGCGCGCGGGCGAAATGGTGCGCCAGGGCGAGGCGCGCGCGGCCGGGCCACAAGGATCGGGCAGCGACATGGACTGGAACGCGATCGATCCAGATGAACGGATCGAGCCGTCGCGGTTCGCCACGTGGGTCTTTACGGTCGAAGACAAAGGAACGCGGATCAAACGGTGATGATGGCGATCGACACTGGAGCAGTGGACCGTGCGCTGGGCGCGATCGGCACGACATTCCGCTTGACGCGGCTCTATCCGCCGTCGCATCCAGCGGTGCTGGAAGCGATGCGCCAGATCACCGCGTCGCTGCCGGCGCTCGCCGCGCTCGGGACGGTAGAATGGAAGATTGGCGCGACGGGTTTGCACTGGCACGGGCAGCACCTGCTGCCGCGCAACACGCAGGTCGCCGAGCTCGCGGGCCTGTTGTTCGCGCGCGGCATTCGCGCCATTCAGGTCAATCCCGGCGTCACGCCGGAGCAGTGGCTCGGTTTGTTCGGCGTCGCCATGGGCAACGTCGCGCCCGATGACGCGGTCCTGGGCCGCATCACCGTGCTCCTGGGCCGCCGCGCGAGCCAGCGGCTATCGGCATCGCGCGCCCTTGGCGAAGTGCCGCCGGCAACGGAGCCTATCGCCGCCGCCTCGCCGCCCGGTGTCGCTGAAGCGCCGTCGCCGTCGCCGCCGCCGCCGCCCCCCCCGTCCCCCCCGCCCCCGCCCCCGCCTCCCGGACCGGGACCAGTAGCGTGGAGCCCAACCGCAACGGTTGGACCCAGTCGCGCGAGTGGTGCGTTCCGGCCGGATGCGCTGCCGCCCGACGTCGAGGCACGCCGAGCCGTCTTAGCGTTGCAAGCCGCGTCGCGACCGGAAGATCAGCGCACGATTATCGAGAAACTGCGCAAGCTCACACCGGACGTGATCGCGTTGCGCGATATTGGCGCGGTGGCGGAGGTCGTTGCGGGGCTCGATCGCTCCCTCGGCAAGATTCAAGATCCCGAGATTCAGGAGGCGATCGGCGAGGTCGCGGGAGCGCTTGCGGACGACGCTATAGTGGAGCGTATGGTGGCGCGGCTCGGCGCGACTCGCGTACCGCCCGCCGAGCGCGCCCATCTGGTGAGCGCGGTCGGCGCGTTGGGGGCGGTCTCGGCGGGACACGTGGTGGACGCGTATCTCCACGCACTGCCGGAGCTGCGCGAAGCCTATCGCGCCGCGATGCGGGCAGCCGGTGAGCGAACCGTGGAGCTGCTGCTGAGTCGGATCGAGAGCAAGGTTCCCGAGGTCGTCGCGGCGGCGGCAGAGTTTCTGGGTTTGAGCGGCAGTCCGGAGGTTGCCCAGTCGTTGATCCGCCTCACGCATCACGCCGATGAGCGCGTGCGCGAAGCGGCGTTGCTCGGCCTCGCGGAGCTGGGCGGGCGGGAGATCGGGCGCCCCGCGATGCCCGCGCTCAAGGACGAATCGGTGCTGGTGCGGACGGCGGCGGCCCGCGCGGTCGCCGCGGCGGGGGACGCGGGGGCGACGACCGTGCTGGTGCGGCGGCTGGAGCAGGAGAAAGACGAAGGGGTATTGGCTGCGTTGCTCAAAGCCATCGGCCAGCTCGGCGCCACAGAGGCGTTGGAGATACTGGCGAAGTTTGCGGAGCCGGGTGGCAAACCCCGGCGCACACCGTTCGTGCGCGCGGCGGCAATCGAGGGATTGGCGCGACTGGACCGAATGGAGGCGAAAGCGTTGCTCGAACTCTACGCACGAGACAAAGAGCCGACGGTGAAGCGCGCGGCGGAAGCGTCACTGCGATGACGACCCGGGCAGCCAAGACGAGCGACGCGGCGCTGGCGCAGAGCATTACCCGCGAGGTGGCGAAGCGCATCGTCGGTCAGGAGGTCATGGTCGAGCGGCTGCTGATCGGCTTGCTCACCGGGGGTCACATCCTGCTCGAGGGCGTGCCGGGACTCGCCAAGACCCTCGCCGTTCGGACCGTCGCCGAGTGCCTGCGGATCAGCTTTTCGCGGATCCAGTTCACGCCTGACTTGCTGCCCGCCGACGTGATCGGGACGATGGTCTTCGACCAGCGTTCGCAGGAGTTCTATCCGAAGAAGGGGCCGCTGTTCGCGAACCTGGTCCTCGCCGACGAAATCAACCGCGCGCCCGCCAAGGTGCAGTCGGCGCTGCTCGAAGCGATGCAGGAGAAGCAGGTGACAATCGGCGGCGAGACCTTCTTTCTCGGCGAGCCGTTCCTCGTGCTCGCGACGCAAAACCCGATCGAGCACGAAGGCACCTATCCCCTCCCGGAGGCGCAGCTCGACCGCTTCATGCTGAAGGTGCGCGTCGGCTATCCGTCGCGCGACGCGGAGAAGGAGATCGTGGGACGGATGGCGTCGGGCCGGCCCATCGATGTGCAGCGGGTCGCCGAGGCGGATGACATCCTGGCCGCGCGCAGCGCGATTGCCGAGCTGTTCATGGATCAGAAGGTCGTCGACTACATCGTGGACGCGGTGCGCGCGACCCGCGAGCCGCAGGCGATCGGCTTGCCGGAGCTCAAGCCGCTGATCGCCTTCGGCGCCTCGCCGCGCGCCTCGATCTACCTCGCCCAGGCCGCGCGCGCGCACGCGTATCTCCGCGGCCGGGCGTTCGTGGTTCCGGAGGACGTGAAGGCGATGGCGTTCGACGTGCTCCGCCACCGCGTGCTGCTGACCTTCGAGGCCGAGGCCGAGGATATGACCGCCGATCAGGTGATCGCGCGCATCCTGGAGGCCGTGGGAGTGCCGTGACATTCGAAGGCAAGGATCGTCGGCGCGGCACGAGCTCCCCGGTCCGGGCGCGCCGGCGGGGCGTGACCGCGGAGGTGCTCCGGCACGTCAAGGGGATCGAGCTCCGCGCCCGCAGCCTGGTCAATACGCTGTTCACCGGCGAGTACCGGTCGGTTTTCCGCGGGCAGGGCATCGAGTTCGCCGAGGTCCGCGCCTATCAGCAGGGCGATGACTTCCGGGCCATCGACTGGAACGTCTCGGCGCGGATGGGCCATCCCTTCGTCAAGACGTTCATGGAAGAGCGTGAGCTCACACTGCTCCTCATCGTAGATCAATCCGGATCGCTGCATTTCGGTCGCCCCTATACCAAAGCCGGTCTGGCGGTGGAAGTCGCCGCCGTGTTGGCACTCGCCGCCGCGCGACACAACGACCGCGTCGGTGCGCTGCTCTTCGCCGACGCTCCGGAGTACGTGGTGCGACCCGCGAAGGGCCGCGCCCACGCGCTCCGCGTCATCCGCGACCTCGTGGCGTTCGCGCCCCGCGGCCGCGGCACCAACCTCGGCGGAGCGCTGACCTATGCCGCGAAGCTGCTGCGGCACCGCGCCATCGTCGTCGTCCTCTCGGATTTCCGGGCCGCAGATTGGGAGGACCCGCTCAACCAACTCGCCGCGCGCCACGAAGTCGTCGCGATCACGATCGACGATCCGCGGGAATACGATCTCCCGGATGCCGGGTGGGTGGAGCTCGAAGACGCGGAGACGGGGCAGCGTCTCCTCGTGGATACGAGCCACGCGCCCACGCGTACGCGCATCCGTGTCGCCGCCGAGCGAATGCAGCAGGAGCGCAGCCGCAAGCTCGTGCAGGCCGGCGTGGATCGCGTGGCGCTGCTCACGACGGTGCCGTACGGCGTGCCGCTGCGCCGCGCCTTCGCCGAGCGAGCCCGCCGGCTGAGTCGATGATCGCGCCGGCGCTGTTCGTGCTCGTCGTCCAGGCGAACGGTTGGATCGCCGCGCCGAGTCGGCCGACGGTCGGCGACACCATTCAACTCGAGCGCACCGTCACGGCGCCGCCCGGATGGCGCATCCGAGCCGGCCGGCTCGCGTCGGCGACGGTGGCCGAGCCCCTGGGCGACGCGGTCGTGGTGGCATCGTCCGGCAATTGGGTCGTGCGCTACGCGGTCGTCGCCTGGACGCCGGGCGAGATCACCCTGGACATGCCGCCGCTCTGGCGACTCGGTCCTGATGGCACGGCGGATTCCCTCGCGGGCGGCACGGCGACCTTCCACGTCGCGAGCGTCATCCCCGACAGCGTGCGGGCGCCCGCGCCACAGCCCTCCCTGGGGCCGCTGCGGCTCGATCGATCGAGTCCGATTCCGGTGATTGCTGCCCTGCTCCTGGCGGGTGGCACGCTGCTGCTCCTCATCGCGTGGCGGCGGCGGGGACCGCGCGTCGTGGCCGCCGGCGCCGGCCTGGCGGTGGACCCCGAGGTTGCGGACGCGCGCTGGCTCGCCGCCGGAGAGCCGAAAGCGGTCGCCGCGCGCGCGGCGCAGCGGCTGCGGCGCGCGGTCGCGCATGCCGTCCCCGATGCGCATGAGGCGCTGAGCACGGAGGAATGTCTGGCGGCGCTCGAGCGCGCCCGGCCGGACGCGCCGCTCCGCGACTTGCGTGAGCTTCTCGTGGCACTCGATCAGGTGGCGTTTGCGACGGCGCACGGTGTGGAAGTCGCGCCGCTCGCGGCGCGGGCGCGCGCCCTCGCGCGCGAGCTGCACGGCAACGGAGCGCGGCGATGAGCTTCGCGCGTCCCGTGCTGCTGGTGCTGCTGGTCGCGCTGCCCTTGTGGTGGTGGTGGCGGCGGCAGCGGCTGGCGCGTCTCGCCGGAGCGCCGATGAGCGACGTACGCCCCGCGATGGGACCGGCGGAGCGCCTCTGGATCGCGCGGCTCCCCGTCACGCTGCGCTCGGTCTGTCTCGCCGCCTGGATCATCGCCGCCGCGGGGCTGCGGCTGGGGTCGGCGCGCGCCGAGCTGCGCAGCGAGGGCATCTCGATCGTGCTGACGCTGGATATCTCGAGCAGCATGCTGGCGGAAGACTTCTCGCCCGCAAACCGGCTCGATGTGGCGCGCCGCACGGCCACGGAATTCGTCCGCGCGCGCTCTTCCGATCGCATCGGGCTCGTCGCGTTCGCGGGGCAAGCGCTGACCCAGGTGCCGATCACCACCGACTACGAGGTGCTCGAAGAGGCGATCCGGCAGGTGCGCGTAGGCATCCTGGAGGATGGCACGGCGATCGGCACCGCGATCGCCACCAGCGCCAACCGGCTGCGCCGTGCTCCCGGCAAGAGCAAGGTCGTGGTGCTGTTGACGGACGGCGTGAACAACAAGGGCATCGTGGATCCCCGCACCGCGGCGCAGGCCGCGGCCGCGTTCGGGATCAAGATCTACACGATCGGCGTCGGGAGTCAGGGTGAGGCGCCCGTGCCCACGGGGCGTGGACCGCTCGGCCTGCGGTACGAGACGATGCCGGTGCAGATCGACGAACAGCTGCTCAGCGAGGTCGCTCGCACGACGGGCGGGCGCTACTTCCGCGCGACGGACGCCACATCGTTGTCGAACATCTTCAGCGAGATCAACCGGCTCGAGAAGACGCCGGTGCAACATCTCGTCTATCATCGTTTCGAGGAGGCGTATCGCTGGCCGCTCGGGATCGGGCTGCTCGCGCTCGCGCTGGAACTGGTCCTCGCGGGGACGTTCGCGGTGCGCGTGCCGTGATCACCTTCGACGCGCCGATCGTCGTCCTGCTCGCGCCGATCGTGGGCGCGGCCGTCTGGGCGGCGGCGGCGTGGGCACGGCGCTCGCGGGTGCGGCGGGCGGCCGCCTGGTCGGAGGCCACGGCCAACATTGCGCGCCGCGCCGGGAAGCTCGGCGCGCCCGCATTGGGTCTCGCCGCCGCGCTCGCGGCCGTGGCGCTGTCCGGGCCGCGGTGGGGTGAGGAGCGCATCGTCACCGAAACGCGCGGACTGAATCTGGTCCTCGCCATCGATATCTCGCGCTCGATGCTGGCGGAAGATGCGAAGCCCAGCCGGCTGGGGCGCGCGCTGCGCGAAGCCCGGCGCCTGGTACAGGATCTCGACGGGGACCGGCTGGGCCTCTCCGCCTTCGCCGGCACGAGCTACATCCTCTCGCCGCTGTCCGTGGATGGCTCGGCGCTGACGCTGTATCTCGACGCACTCGACCCCGACATCGCTTCCGAAGGCGGCACGTCGCTGGCGCCGGCGCTGGCCCAGGGGATCGACCTGCTGCACGCGAGTCCTGAGATTGCCGATCGCGTGCTCGTCGTGTTCACCGACGGCGAGGCCCACGATTCGCTGGAGCAGGCCGTGCAGGAGGCGCGGCGCCTGGCGGCACTCGGGATTCACCTGATCCTCGTCGCCGAGGGTGGACGCCAGCCGACCAAGATTCCCGTGCGGGACGACCGCGGCACCTTCGTGTCGTGGCAACAGGACGAATCGGGGAATCCCATCCTGACCAGCCGGCGTGAGGATGTGCTCGGCGCCGTCGCGGATGCCGCGCAGGGGACGATTGTCGCAGCCGAGTTGCCGGACCAGGCCGGCGCCGTCCGCGATCTCGTGGCGTCGTACAAGCGCGCGACCGCGACCGAGAGCCGCACGCAGCACGGCCGTCCCCGTGCGTGGATTCCGCTGCTGCTCGGTGCACTCGTCCTGGGAGCCCAGACGTTGACGAGGCGCACCGCGGCGCTGATCGGCGTGCTTCTGTTCCTCGCCCCGCCCCTCGCCGGCCAAGTGCAGCGGCCGCGCTCCAGCGCCGAGAAAGCCTGGGACCGGGGGGATGTGCGCGGCGCTGCGGCCGATTACCTCGCAGAGTTGAAAGCGCACGAGGATGATGACACCGCGTGGTACAACACGGGAACCGCGGCGATGGCCGCCGGTGACCCCGCACTCGCGCGGTCGTCACTGGCGCGCGCGGCAGCCTCACTCGATCCCGACCTGCGGTTTCGCGCGCTCTACAACCTCGGCTTGCTGGCGTTGCTGCAGGCGAAGGCGGACAGCACCAATCGCGAGGCGCATCTCGCCAATGCGGCGCGCGCGTATCGAGAGGCGCTGCTGCTGCAGCCGCATGACAAACCCGCGAAGTGGAATCTCGAGCTGGTGAACCGCATGCGTGGGGGCGGGGGCCAGGCGAACAAGCCGAATCCTCCGCCTCCGCCATCCCCCGGCGCCGGCGGGGAAGGGGGGGGCGGCGGACAGCAGCAGCAGCAACCGCAGGGGGGCGGCGGGATGAGTGAGTCGCAGGCGGATCAGGTCTTGAACTCCATCGGTCAGGAGGAGCTCCGCACGCGCCGCGACCGCACGGGACGCACGCGCCGCGCCGCACCGCCCGGGGTGAAGGACTGGTGACCGGCCTCCTCCCCGTTCTCACGGCATTGATGGTGATGCAAGGCGCCGAGGTGACAGCCGGCGTCGATCGCACGTCCTTGCGGGTCGGCGAAGAGCTGACGTTGACGATCCGGGCGCGCAGCCGCGCGGCCGATCCCGTCGAGATCATGCTGCCGTCATTGACCGGGTTCGCGATCGTAGGCTCCCGCGATATGACGGAGGTCGCCATCGGCGGCGCGTCCGGGTCGGTGCGCACGACCGTGCGCGAGCTGCAGCTGCGCGCGCAGCAGCCGGGCGCGCTGCTGATCGGTCCGGTGCGCGCGCGGCAGGGCGTGAGCGTCGTCGCGACCGAGCCGATTCTCGTCACCGTCGATAGCGCGGCTGACCGCACGACACGCCGGAAGGGGCGTGGGCCTATCCCGCCACCACGTCGTCCGGCGTAGCGCTCTCGCGGCAGGTCGGCGGCCGGTGGATGGATCTGTTCATCGCACACGAAGTCGTGTTTCCCCTGACGGCCGGCCGTCTCGTCATCCCGCCGGCATCTGTTGAGTACGCGCTGCCGGTCTCGTTCTCGTTCTTCAGTCGCGAGGAGCGCTACACCCTGCGCAGCGACTCGATCGCGATTACGGTATTGCCGCTGCCGCCACCGGCCAATGCCACGAATGTCGTCGGGGAGGGACTCCGTCTCGACCTGCAAATCGATCCGGCCACGTCGCGCGTGGGCGAGCCGGTCGAGGCGTCGGTCACGATCAGCGGCATCGGCAACGTGTCGTTATGGCCCGAGCCGGCCCTCAAGTGGCCCACGGGGTTTCGGGTGTATCCCGCGCAGACTGAAGTGCGTGTCGCGACGGACGCGGGGCGGATCGCCGGCAGCAAGACCTTCCATTACCTCGCGGTGCCCGATTCCTCCGGGAACTTCGTCCTGCCGGAGGTCCGCTACCCCTACTTCCATGCGACGGCCGGCCGCTATGAAACCGCCACCGCGCCGCCACGCGCGCTCGCCGTCGCGCCCGGCGCCGAGCCGCGGGCCGCGCGCATCCTCCCGCCGCTGCTGCCGGCGCGCGGCGAGCTGGCGGCCGACAGCCTGAGCCGCCGGCTGGGGTGGCAAGGGTGGCTCGCCCTGCTGCTGGTGCCGCCGTTGATTGCCTGGCTCGCGCGACATCGGTGGCGTCGCGCGCCCGCCACGGCCGCGGTCGCCGCCGACCCCCGGCTCACGCCGCTCGGTCGTCTGGAGCGAGAGTTCCTGGCGGTGCTCGCGAGCTATGTCTCGGATCCGTTCGCGCGTGATGGGGACGGGCTCGCCCAGGCGTTGCGCGCCGCCGGCGTGGACAGCGCCGTCGCCGACCACGTCAAGCGGTTGCGCGACCGGCTGCGCGCCGCGCGCTACGGACCACGCGGACTGGGCGATGCGGCGGAGCTGGCCGAGGAGATCGAGCAAGTGCTGCGCGTGTTGGGGGCAGAGGGATCCATCGGGGCGCGACGCCCGCATGCGATCGTGACCGTGTTGCTGCTCTTGCTCGTGCCGTTGACCGCCGTCGCGCAGACGCCGAGTGCCGAAGCGTTGTTCGAGGCAGGGGCGCTGCGGGCGGCGGCCGATTCATTCGCCGCGCGTGCCGCCCGCGAGCCGCGCGACCCGGCCCATTGGTACAACCTCGGCGCGACGCTGTATCGCGCCGGCGCCGATGGCAAAGCGACGGCGGCGTGGATCCGCGCGGCCCGCCTGGCGCCGCGCGATCCGGCGATCCGGCGCGCCCTGCGGCTGTTGCCCGCGCCCGACCCGGTGACGGAGCAGCTGTTGCGTGTCGGCTGGGCCACACCGGTGGAATGGGGACTCGTCGCCGCTGGGGGTTGGCTCGTGGTGTGGCTCCTGGTGGCAGCCGGGAGTCGCCGCCGCGTCGGGATCGCCCTGTTCGGCGCTGTCGCCCTCGGGGCGTCCGTCGTGGGCGGGATCGAGTGGCGGCGCCGCGACCAGGCGATCGCGGTCGCGATCGCGGACGGAGTCCCGGTGCGCGCCGCGCCGTACGGCGGCGCGAGCGCGGCGGCCAGCGTGCCGGCAGGCGGGGCACTGCTCGTCGGCCGGCGCTATGGTCCGTGGGTCGAAGTGCATCGCGCCGATGGGATCCACGGCTGGGTGCTCGGCGAGGAGATCGCCGGATTGTGAGTGTGCTCGCGCGTCCGCGGGTCCAAGTCCTGGCCGCCAATGTCGCCGATCAGATCGCGGCCGGTGAGGTCGTCGAACGGCCGGCGTCGGTCGTCAAGGAGCTGGTCGAGAACGCCCTCGACGCCGGCGCCCGCGCGATCCGCGTCGAGCTGGAGGACGGCGGGAAGACGCTGATTCGCGTGAGCGACGATGGTTCGGGGATGGATCGCGACGACGCGCAGCTCGCGCTCCAGCGGCACGCGACGAGCAAGATTCGCACGGCGACCGACTTGATCGGTGTGGCGACCTTCGGATTTCGCGGTGAAGCGCTGCCCGCCATCGCTTCGGTCTCGCGCTTCGAGCTGGAAACCTGCGGCGAAGGGGAAGACGGCACGCGGCTGCGGGTCACCGGCGGGAAGCTGGACGCGGTCGAGGACTCGGTGCGCCAGCGCGGGACCACCATCACGGTGCGCGGGTTGTTCTACAACACGCCGGCCCGCCGCAAATTCCTCCGCGCTACGGCGACCGAGACGCGTGCCGCCGTGGAGGCGATCACGGTGCTCGCGCTAACGCGTCCGGATGTCGTGTTTTCGTTGACGAGCGACAGTCGCGTGTTGCTCGATTGTCCGCCGGCGGCGCGACTCATCGACCGCGCGCACGCCCTG
Source organism: Gemmatimonadota bacterium (assembly GCA_003221825.1). Taxonomy (GTDB): domain Bacteria; phylum Gemmatimonadota; class Gemmatimonadetes; order Gemmatimonadales; family GWC2-71-9; genus 20CM-2-65-7. The sequence goes on along the minus strand of QHUE01000087.1, from coordinate 14,701 downwards.
TGGGGCGGCGAGCTGGCCGACACGCTGCTCGCGGTGTCGCATCGCGCGGGACCGTTGGAGGTGACCGGGCTTGTGCAGCGCCCGGCCCAAGCCCGTCCCGCCGGCCGCAAGGGGTATGTGTTCGTGCGCGGCAGACCGATTCGCGACCCGTTCATTCTCCGAGCTGCCGAGGCTGGCTATCGCTCGACGATAGCCCCCGGCGACCGGCCGTCGCTGCTCTTGTTCTTGGATCTGCCGGGGGACGCCGTGGACGTCAACGTGCACCCGGCGAAACTCGAGGCGCGGTTCCGGGACAAGTTTTTTGTCGAGAAGGTGGTTGAGGAGGCTGTGCGTGGTGCGTTGGCGCCGCTCGAGGCATCGGCAAGCTTCGCTGTGCCAGGGCAGGTTTCAGGTGCCTGGTTTCAGGGGCAAACCGGGTTTGGCACGACGCCCGCTGGAGTCCCGCTCGAGCTCTTTCATGCCGGTGCCCTGACACCTGACACCAGGCACCTATCACCGCCACTGCTGCAAGTATTTGAGACGTACATCCTATTCCAAACCGACCAGGGCGTCGCCATCGTCGACCAGCACTCCGCCCACGAGCGCGTGTTGTACGAGGACGTGATCCGCCAGCTCTCGGGCGATGGCGCGCCTGCGCAGCGGCTGTTGCTGCCGCTCACGCTGGACTTCGCACCGGCGGAGCTCGACGCGATCGAAGCGCATCGTGAGTTGCTCACCCGCATCGGCTACGAGATCGAGCCGTTCTCGGGCCGGAGCATTGTGGTGCACACGGCGCCGAACCCGCATCCGCGCTTCGAAGCCGCGCGCTGCCTCCAGGAGCTGGTCGCCGATCTCGCCGGGGGGCGCTTTGGGGGTTGGCAGAATCGCCTGGAACGGTTCGCCGCCACCTACGCCTGCCGCGCGGCCATCAAGGCGGGCCAGACGCTCGACGCGGGTGAGATGCGCGAGCTGATCGTGCGGCTGCTCACGGCGTCGCTGCCGGCGCACGACGTGCATGGAAGGCCTTCCATGGTGCAGCTCCCCAAAGAGGAACTGGAACGCAGGTTTGGTCGGTCCTGACTCCCGACTCCTGACTCCTGTCGTTGTCGGCCCCACCGGCGTCGGCAAAACCGCCGTCGCCGTCGCGCTCGCCGCGCTCACACCCCTCACCGTCATCTCTGCCGATGCCCGGCAGGTCTATCGCAATCTGGATGTCGGCACGGCGAAGCCCGATCCCGAGACCCTCGCCCGAGTCCCACATCGGGGTCTGGATCTCGTCGATCCCGGGGAGCGTTACAGCGCAGGCCGCTTTGCGCGCGACGCCGCGGCGTGGATCGCGGAAGCGCGCGCCGCGCAGCGCCAGCCGATTGTGGTGGGGGGCACCGGCCTCTACATCCGCGTGTTAGCCGAGGGGTTGTTTCGAGAGCCGCCGTTCGATCCGGCGCGGCGCGAGCACCTGCGGCAGTGGTCGGAGTCGCTCGAGGGTGGCGAGCTCGCGCGCTGGGCGGGCCGGCTCGACCCGCAGTTCCTTGGCGGCGGCCGCCAGCGCGCGGCCCGGGCGGTCGAGGTCGCGTTGTTGACCGGACACGCGCTCTCGTGGTGGCAGCGCGAGGCGCGCGAGGGCGGAACGCTGCGCCCCTGGTACATTCAGCTGACCGTCCCGCGTGAGGTGCTGCATCGCCGCCTGGCGGCTCGCGTCGATCAAATGCTGGGGGGCGGACTCGTCGCCGAAGTACAGCGGCAGCTGGACGCAGGCGTCGCGCCGGACGCGCCTGGGCTCGATGGGATCGGGTATCGGGAGGTCGTGAGCATGCTGCAAGGCCATTTGCCGGACGCCGCACTGCGCGATGCGATTCTCGTGTCGACGCGACGCTACGCGAAGCGACAGGACACGTGGTTTCGGAATCAACTGCGTTCTCAGTCGTCGGTCGTCGGTCATCAGGTCGAGCCGGTTTGGCTTCTCGACGCTTCGCGCTCACCGGAAGCATTGGCCAGTGAAATTGTCGAACGTTGGAAACAGATGACTGACAACCGATGACCGAATACTGATATGAGAATCGGCATCACCTGCTATCCAACCTACGGTGGCTCGGGCGCCGTCGCGACCGAGCTCGGTCTCGAGCTCGCGCGCCGCGGCCACGACATTCATTTCATCTCGTACGCCAGCCCGTTCCGCCTCCGCGGCTTTGCCGAGCGCGTGACGTTCCATGAGGTCACGCAGCTCGAGTGAAGATCGTCACGACGCTGCACGGCACCGACATCACGCTGGTCGGTCAGGATCCCTCCTACTATACGCTCACCACGTTCTCCATCGAGCAGTCCGACGCGGTGACGGCCGTTTCCTCCTATCTGCGCGACGAGACGTATCGTGCCTTCGGGTGCGGGCAGTGCGATTTGCGCGTCATCCCGAACTTCATCTCGACGACCGACTATCACCCGCCCACGGACGACACGGACCGCAAGAAGCTCGCGCCGAAAGGCCATCGCGTGCTCGTGCACGTCTCCAACTTCCGGCCGGTGAAACGCGTCGGCGACGTCATCCAGGTCTTCGCGAGCGTGCGCAAGAAGATTCCGGCTACCCTCGTGCTCGTCGGGGACGGTCCGGATCGCGATGCCGCCGAGCAGCAGGTCGATGGCCTCGGGCTGCGCAAGGATGTCCGGTTTCTGGGCAAAGTCGAGAACGTGGGAGACGTGCTGCGTGGCGCCGATCTGTTTCTCCTGCCGTCGGCGACGGAGTCCTTCGGACTGGCCGCGCTCGAAGCAATGGCGTGCGCGGTGCCGGTCATCGCGAGCGCCGCGGGCGGCATTCCCGAAGTGGTCGAGGACGGCAAGACCGGCTTCCTCGCCCCCCCGGGCGATGTCGCGACGATGGCCGACCGCGCGCTGCGCGTGCTCGAGCACCCCGACGAGCACGCACGACTCCGGCAGCACGCCGCCCAGCGCGCCCTCGAGTTCTCCGCCGACAAGGTGGTGCCGCGCTACGAATCGCTGTATCAGGAGGTGCTTAGCTAGTGGCGGCCGTGCTGCGGCTGATCCGTGCACCGAATCTGCTGATCGCCGCCGCGGGCGTGCTGGCGGGCGGCTGGATTGCGCTGAGCCGCATCGCGTTTCCGAAGGAGCTCGTCTTCGGCGCGCTCTCGGGGCTCGCGCTCGGTGCCGTCGGCAACACGTGGAATGACATCCGCGACATCGCGGCGGATCGCGTCAATCGCCCTGGAACGAGGCCCCTGGCGGCAGGGCTAGTCACGCGTGGTGTCGCAGACCTCATCGTATTCGACGGTTCGTTGCTCGGACTGGTGCTGGCAGCGTTGGCGAGCGGGTGGCTATTGCTTGCCGCCCTTGCCGCCCTTGCCGTCATGCTGACCTACTCGCCACTGCTCAAGCCGCGGCCGTTGCTCGGCAACGTGGCCGTGGCGATCGTGGCGGGGTCGCCGCCATTCTACGGCGCGCTCGCCGTTGGCCTGCCCGCGGCTGGCGTCGTCCCGTGGGTGCTGGCGGCGTGGCTGCATCTGGTCCGCGAAGTGGTGAAGGATGTCGAGGATGAGCCGGGCGACCGGGCCATCGGACGCCGCACCTTGCCGATCGCCGTCGGCCGGCGGCCCGCCCTGGTCGTGGCGGCGGGCGTCGGACTGCTGTTCGTCCCCGCCAGTCTCCTGTTGCCGCGGAACGCCGGGTACGGCGGCGCGTACTTTGTGATCGCGTTGGCGGCACAAATGGCCGTGCTCCTCTCTGCCACGTGGCTGCTGCTGGGCAAGGTCGAGCGAGTGAGTGCGCTGCTCAAAGGCGCGATGGTAATCGGACTGGCCGCGCTGGTCGCGGGAAAGGTCGCATGACTCTCTGGCAAGGCATTTTGCTCGGATTGGTGCAGGGACTGACCGAGTTTCTTCCGGTCTCGAGCTCCGGACACCTTCGCGTGCTCGAGGTGGTGACCGGTGTGCGGACCCCCGGCGTCTTCGTCGAGGTCACACTTCACGTTGCAACCCTCGCCGCGGTACTGGTCGTGTACGGCCGCCGGCTCGTGGAGTTGCTGGGAGGTGCGATCCGCGGCCAGCCCGGCGAGCTGCGCATGGTCGGCCTGCTCGCGATCGCGACTGTGCCCGCCGGCGTCGTTGGCGGCCTGTTCCATCATAAGGTCGAGGAGGCAGCGACATCGCTCGTGTTCATCGGCGTTGCGTTCATCGTGACTGGTTTCTTGAACTGGTCCACGCGGGGCCGCGCGGGCACCAAGCGCGACCCTGGACTGGCTGGAGCGGCTGGCATCGGTGCCGCGCAAGCGGTCGCGGCCGTCGTGCGCGGCATCTCCCGGTCGGGCTCGACGGTGTGCGTGGGATTGTGGACCGGACTCGATCCCGTGGCCGCGGCTGAGTTCAGCTTTCTCCTCGCGATTCCGGTGATCGGCGGGGCGGCGATCCTCGAAGGCAGGCACGCGGCTGTGAATATCGCCGCAGTCGGTGCCGTTCCCCTCGCGGTCAGTTTTGTGATCGCTTTCGCGGCCGGTTTGTGGAGCATCCGGTTCCTCGTCGCGCTACTCAAGCGCGGCCGCTTCTATGAATTTGCGACGTACAATTGGGCAATCGGCGTGCTCACCATCGCCTACGCGCTGTGGCACGGCTAGCGATCGACGACATTCCCGCGGCGGCGCTGGCCCGCCGCTGGGGCGTGCCGCAATGCGGCGTCTTCCGCACTCTCACCTCCAGCCTCGATGCCATTCACGACCTGGGCGCGCAGGGGGCGCCGTCCGGAACGGTGGTCCTCGCCGAGGAGCAAACGGCGGGGCGGGGGCGCGACGGCCGCACGTGGCGCTCGCCGCCGGGCGGCGTGTGGCTCGGCATGTTGCTGCGGCCCCCGCCGCCCCTTCCCGCGGCCGGCGTCCTGTCGCTCCGCGTCGGCTTGGTCCTCGCCGATGTCGTCGAGGCGACGCTCGGGGTGCGCCCCACGTCGCTGTCCGGACCGCGGGCCGGACTGAAATGGCCGAATGACGTGCTCGTGGACGATCGGAAAGTGGCGGGGATTCTGTGCGAGAGCCGGTGGCAGGGCGACACGCTGCAGTGGCTCGGCGTCGGGATCGGCGTCAACGTGGCGAACGACATCCCGGTCGAGCTGACGGAACGCGCGGTGGCGCTGCGCGAGCTGCGGCCGGTGGTGCGCCGCATCGATGTGCTCGACCTGCTCGTGCCGGCACTGCTCCGCCTCGCCGCCCACGGCGGCCAGCTCACCGAGTTCGAGTGCGCCGCGTTCGCGCGACGCGACTGGCTGCGGGGCCGGCAGATCCGTGCGCCGCTCGCCGGACGCGCCGCGGGGATTCGTCCCGACGGCGCGCTGCTGGTCGATACCGGCGCGGGGACGACGATGGTGCAGGGCGGCCACGTCGAGCTATCTTAGCCGCCCCATGCTCCTCGCGTTCGACATCGGCAACACCGAGACGACGGTCGGGCTGTTCGCAGGTGACCGGCTCGAGGCGCACTGGCGCCTGCACTCGACGCCGCACCGCACGCCGGACGAGTGGGCCGCAGCGTTCACGGCGCACCTGACGCAGGCGGGGCATTCGACGCAAGAGATTCGCGCGGCGATCGTCGCCTCCGTTGCCCCCCCCGTGACGGAGAGTCTGTGCGACGGGATCGAGGCCGCGACGACGCGCGAGCCGCTGCGCGTGGACGCGCGTTCCAAGCTCCCCATGGTGCTCGATGTCGACGAGCCGCTCACCGTCGGCGCCGATCGCATCGTCAACACCCTGGCAGCGGCGGCGCTGTTCAAGAAAGACACGATTGTCGTGGACTTCGGCACCGCGACGACATTCGACTGCATCAGCGTCGAAGGAAAAGACGGCCCGCATTTCATCGGCGGCGTGATCATGCCCGGCGTGCGCACCGCCTCGGACGAGCTGGTACGCAAGACGGCGAAGCTCCCGGCCACCGAGCTGCTCCCCCCGACGCACGCGATCGGCCGCCGCACCGAGGATTGCATTCGCGTCGGCGTGCTGTGGGGCACGGCCGACGCCGTGGACGGGTTGGTGCGTCGCATCATGGCGGAGTGGCCATCCCGCAATCGCCCGACGGTCGTGGCGACCGGCGGGCTCGCCGGCCTCGTCGCGCCGCTGTGTCAGGAGATCGAGTCGGTTCACCCCGACCTGACCCTCGTCGGTCTGCGGATCGCGGCGGCGGCACTCGGCCTCAAGTGGTAACCGACGCGCGCACGCTGAACGCGTGGCGACGCTGGGGGTATCGGCTCCTCCCCGGCGACCTCTACTCGTACATCCTCCACATGCGCCCCGCCGAGTGGCCGATCATGGCGGGCCACACACTGCTCGGCTATGTGCTCGCGGTGGGACTGCGCGGCGCGGCGAGTGGCCAGCACCTGCGTGCGGCGCTGCTCGCGCTCGTGATCTGGGTCGTGTTCCTGAACGGCGGCACGCTCGCGATCAACAGCGTGTTCGATAAGGACGAAGGGGACATCGGGTACCTCAACGCCCCGCCCGCGCTGCCGCGCTATCTGCTCCATTTCAGTCTCGTACTGTTATTCGGCGGGCAGGCGCTGGCCTTCCTCCTCCCGTTCGGTTTTCGGATCGCCTACGTGATCTGTTTCGTGCTGTCGATCCTCTACTCGGTGCCGCCGTTTCGGTTCAAAGCGGTCGCCGGTGTGGATTGGGTCATCAACATGTGGGGGTTCGGCACGCTCACGCCGTACGCGGCATGGGCCGCTACCGGCCGCGCGCTCGACCTCGGTCACGGATTGGTGTTGCTCGCGTTCTGTCCCCTGTTCGCCGGGCTCTATCCACTCACCCAGCTGTATCAGTTCGATGAGGACCGGCGGCGTGGCGACCGTACGCTCGCGCTGATCTTGGGCATGCGGGTCAGTCTGGTGGTCGCAACGATATCCACGCTGGTCGCGTTCGGCATCTTCGCATGCGCCATCGGCACCCTGCACGTGACGGCAAAAAGCTGGGCGCTGCTGGTGCCCCTCGCGGCGTGGTTGGTGGTGTTGTTGCCTTGGCTGGCGAGTCACGCAGCGTGGAGTCCGCGGCAACACCAGCGCGGCATGTATCGCGCTCTTGCCGCGTGGGCGCTCACGGACCTTGGCGTCTTGTTCGTGTTTGCCTCGTAATGGGCGACGTTTAGATTAGCAGAAACGGCTCTGTCCACCCCTCGTAGAGGAGATACATGACTTCCGCGACAGTCGATCGCTCCGAATTCCGGCATGTGCTCCTGAGTGGAACCATCGTCGGTGCTGCGACCGCGGTTGCCGTCATCCTCTTTCTGCTCGTCTCCCGCCTGTTGCCGGCAGGGCTCGGCACCTCGGTGCTGTTGATGATCATCGTGCTGGCCGGTGGGGTAGGGGCGGCATTCTTGCCGGGCTTCTTCGCGGCTTCCCGGACGACGCAAGGCGTGGCGAGCGCGGCGGCGATGGGTCTGTGGGGCACGATCGTGTTCATGGCGATCGACATCATCCTGCTCCGACCGTTGCGCGCATATCCCTGGACGTGGGATGCCGTCGGAGGCGGCAGCACCTGGTGGTACCTCCCCATCTGGTGGATGCTGGGGACACTCCTCGCCTGGATGGGCGCGATCGTGACCGCCGGCCGAGCCGCGCGGGGCGGCGACCCGTCGATCCGGGCCTTGGCCATTCCCGCGATCGGTGGCGGTCTCGGTGTGGGATTGGGCTTGGGACTCGGGGGCCTGCTGTTCATGCCGGTCGCCGCGGGCGCAGGGTTTGCAGGCACGCTGGTCATCTTCGCGTTGATTGTGCTCGCGCGCCGAGGGTAACGAACCGTGCCGAGATGGATGGCCCATTTGCTCGTGGTGGTGGGGTGGTTGCTGACCCCGGCTTGGGCGTGGGCGGCATCGCACGTCGGTTTGTGGCTGGGCGCGCTCGTCGCGCTGCGGTTCGAGAGTCCTGTGGTCATGCTCGCGATCGCCGGAGCCGGCGCACTGGTGTGCGGCTTTGCGGTGCTCTGGACCTGGGTGCGTTTCATGCGCCATCTGCCGCATCTGCTGTCGCATCACATGGCACCCCGCGCCTCCGAGGAGCACGCCGCGATTGCGGCCGCGGATTGAGCTCTTCCTTCTAATCGCCGGAGTTTCCGCTCTTCCCGCGCAGGGGCGAGATGTCGATCTGCGCTACGGCCGCTGGTATCAGGGCAATCGCTCGAAGAGCTACGAGCTGCGGACCGACGCCCCGCTTGGGGACGGGATGTTCTCGCTCGGACTCGCCGCCCAACTGCTGATCCACGACAGCCTCGGCCGTCACCACGCGTTTTATGGAGCGGGGTGGCAGCTTCACGCGCTGCGCCACCGCTCTCCGCTGGGGCCGTACGGGATCGCCGGCGTCTCGTTGGGCATCTCCACCGATACGACGTCGCAGGAGCTCGCCGTGCTCTGGACCTTGGGTGTCGGAGCGGAATGGCGTCCCATCCCCTGGGCGGCGGTTGGCGTCGAAACGGTGTATCGGCTACAAGACGTCGGCCCGCGCGGCTTCTGGCGGCCCGCTCCGAATTCCCGCGATGGGATCGCCGCTTCGATCGGTGTCTCGCTGACCGTCGGGACGGCGATGGACCGCCGTTGGGCGAGCCGGAGCGGGGCGCGAAACACTCCACCTCCGGAACCGCCGAGCGTGATCACCGGCAACGCCGCCGACATCGTGCGCACGGCGCTGGATGCGCTCGGCACGCCGTATCTGTGGGGCGGAACGGCTGCGAACGGGTTCGACTGCTCCGGCCTCGTGCAGTGGTCCTACAGCCAGCACGGGATCCGGCTGCCGCGGATGAGCCGCGATCAGGCGCGGTCTGGAAGCGAAGTCCCACCCGTCTTAGAGGCGCTCCAGCCGGGTGACATTCTCCTGTTCTCCGCGCAACCGGCCGGTGGGGTGACGCACGTGGGGATGTACGTCGGCGAGCAGAAGTTTATCCACAGCTCGAATACCGGCGTCAAATTGTCGCGACTCGAGGTGCAGGATCCCGAGGGCTCCTGGTGGGTGGCGCGGTGGGTGGGGGCGCGTCGGGTGGTTCAATGACGCCATGGCGCTGCGGCGTCGTGACGTCCGTGCTGACGCTCGCCTGCGCGTCCTCTCAGATTCCCCAAGCCCTGCACGGCTACGCCGTCGTCGTCGAGGAAAAGGATCAACAAAGCGTCGAGCTTGCCCGCGCACTGCGGGAGCAAGGCATTAAGGTGCGGCCGCAGGTGCGAGGTGGCAGCGGACCGACGGCGGCGCTCATCTACTTCACCTTTCGATATCCCTCGGCCGGGGAGGCAACCTGGTTCCACCTCCGCCTCGCGGACACGCGCTCGGGGGTGATCGTTCGGGCCAGCACGATCCAGCTCGATTCGCTGACCGCGACGCCACGGGCTCGCGCCCGAGCGGCAGTACGCGCGTTAATGGCCGGAGACTCGGCGTTTTCCAGCCCTTGACACCCCCCTGAGGGGTGGTGAGATTCCCCGCGTCGTCCATTAGCACTCACCATCGACGAGTGCTAACAGCTAATCAATTCAAAGAGTTACGGAGGTTCAGAGAATCATGGCAACGGCGACCAAGGCGAAGTACAAGGTCTATCCGTTGGCGGATCGCGTTGCGATCCGTCCGATGGAGGAGACCGAGACGATGAAGGGTGGGCTGTACATCCCCGACACCGCGAAAGAGAAGCCGATCCAGGGCGAAGTCATCGCCGTGGGACCGGGGCGGCGGGAGAAGGGTGAGGCGGTCCCGATGGAGCTGAAGGTTGGGGATCGCGTGGTCTACGGGAAGTACAGCGGCACGCAGATCGAGTTGGACAACGAAGAGATCATCCTGATCAAGGAAGCCGACGTCATCGCGAAGCTCGCGTAAGCAGCCCCTACGGAGGAAGCACAGACATGGCAGCCAAGTTTCTGGAGTTCAGCACTGAGGCCCGGGCGCGTCTGAAGCGCGGCGTGGACCAGTTGGCCGATGCAGTGAAGGTGACGCTCGGCCCCAAGGGCCGGAATGTCGTCATCGACAAGAAGTTCGGCAGCCCGACCGTGACCAAGGACGGCGTGACGGTCGCGAAGGAAGTCGAGCTCGAGGACGAGATCGAGAACATGGGCGCCCAGATGGTGAAGGAAGTGGCGACCAAGACGTCCGATCTCGCGGGCGACGGCACCACCACGGCGACCGTATTGGCCCAGGCAATATATCGGGAAGGCCTGAAATCCGTGACCGCCGGCGCCAACCCGATGGCATTGAAGCGCGGCATCGAGAGCGCCGTCGAGACCGTCGTCGCCGAGCTGAAGAAGATTTCGGTGCCGACCTCGGGCCGGAAGGACATCAAGCAGGTCGCCACGATTTCCGCCAACGGCGACGCTGAGATCGGCGACAAGATCGCCGACGCGATGGACAAGGTCGGTAAGGACGGCGTGATCACGGTCGAGGAAGCCAAGAGCCTCGAGACCACGCTGGAGACGGTAGACGGCATGCAGTTCGACCGCGGCTACCTCTCGCCTTACTTCATTACTGATCCTGAAAAGATGGAGTGCACGATCGAGGATGCGTACATCCTCATCTACGACAAAAAAATCTCGACGATGAAGGACCTCCTGCCCGTGCTCGAGAAGGTGGCACAGTCAGGCCGGCCCATGCTGATCGTGGCCGAGGACGTCGAGGGTGAGGCGCTGGCGACGCTCGTCGTCAACAAGCTCCGCGGCACGCTGAAGGTCTGCGCCGTCAAGGCGCCGGGCTTCGGTGACCGTCGCAAAGAGATGCTGCGCGACATCGCCATTCTCACCGGCGGCCAGGTGATTTCGGAAGAGCTCGGCCTGAAGCTCGAGAACACGACGCTCAATGATCTCGGCCGCGCCAAGCGCGTCATCGTGGACAAGGACAACACCACGCTCGTCGACGGCAAGGGCAAGGACGATCAGATCGAAGGCCGTAAGTCGGAGATCAAGGCCCAGATCGAGAAGTCCACGTCCGATTACGACAAGGAAAAGCTGCAGGAGCGGCTGGCGAAGCTCGCCGGCGGCGTGGCCGTGCTCAACGTCGGCGCGGCGACCGAGACCGAGATGAAGGAGAAGAAGGCTCGTGTCGAGGACGCGCTGCATGCAACCCGCGCGGCGGTCGAAGAGGGCATCGTGCCGGGCGGCGGCGTGGCGCTGCTGTGGTGTCAGAAGTCGCTGGACAAGACCAAGGGTCACGATGACGACGAGAAGACCGGCATCGAGATCGTGCGCCGGGCCCTCGAGGAGCCGATCCGCATCATCGCCCAGAACGCGGGCGCGGAAGGCGCTATCGTTGTCGGCAAGGTGAAGGAGTCGAAGGACAAGAACTTCGGCTACAACGCCCAAACCGATAAGTTCGAGGACCTCGTGGCGTCGGGCGTCATCGACCCGACGAAATACTAAAAACTAGACGTCGAGACGCATAGACGCCTAGGTAACATAGACTTACGTCGTAGCGCTCCCTCCCATGTGACGTTCGGCACGGGGGGGAGCACTATTTTGTGGGGCCATGACTGCTCCGGAAAAAGCGGCTCTCTCCAGAGAGTTGGCCGACTTCCTTATTGAGCTCTCCATTGCCCTCCACAAGCACTCGATGTACCCGGAGGGGCACCCCTCGCTCGCGCCCGCCGCGGCGGGGGTGACCAGGCGTGCCGAGCACCTGTTCGAGGAGCGTACGACGCTCGCGCTGGGCGTGGCGCGCCAGCAACTCGTCATCGAAGGCGTCGCCACCGACGCAAAGAACCCCCTCCTTTCCGAGCTCGCCGGTCGTTTGCATCGCCACCATCTCGGCGCCGTGACGTTCCACCGCGGCCTGCGTGTGACCGAAGTCGCCGACGTGTTGCAGACGCTCGCCGTGGAAGCGGAACGCACCGGGCAACCACTCGGCCTCGGCGCGCCGGAGCAACTGCGCGCCTGGGATCACGTCCGGTTGCACCCCGTCACGTACGAACGGCTCGAGCTGCTGCAGGAGGATGACCAGGCCGCCAAAGAACGCGGGCTCCGGAGCGCGCAGCTGTGGGTGGGACTGGCGCGTGCGGCTCTCGCCGCGGACGCGCTGGCGGCCGATGACACACCCCCGCCGGCGACTGAGCCGTCGATGATCGCCAAGGCGATCGATGACCATCCGAAGAGCGCCGCCTACGACCAAGTGATCGTCGGTTACCTGCTGCAGATCGCGGATGAGTTGAAGCATACTGGGGACGCGGAGGCGGTTGCGCTGCGGCGCCGCACGTCAAAACTGGTCGGTGCGTTGCAGCCGGGAACTCTGCGGCGGTTGATCGAAATGGGCGGCGACAACGCGCAGCGCACCAAGTTCGCGATTGACGCGACGCACGGGCTCGCGGTGGACGCCGTCCTCGACATCGTGCGCGCGATGGCGGACGCGTCCCACAAAACGGTCTCCGACCCGCTGGTGCGGATGCTGTCGAAGCTGGCGCAACATGCGGAGCAGGGGACCGCGGAAATGCGGCCCCAGGCGGACATCGCGCTCCGCGAGCAGGTGCGCGATCTCCTGGAAGGCTGGACGCTTGAGGATCCGAATCCCGATGCGTACGGGCGCGCGCTGCACAAAATGGCAGCCGCGTCCCCGGTCCACAGCGCGCAGCTTGGGCAACAAGCCGCCGAGCCGTTGCGCATCGTGCAGACGGCGTGCTGCCGCGGCTGCGCGTCGATGCGTTCGAGCCGCTGCTCGATGTGCTCGGCGCATCGGAGTCTCGCACCACCCGTCGCGGGCTGCTCGATCGTCTGACGCACGCGCCGCGCGAGCTCGGTCCCGTCATCGCCTCGCGTCTCGCGCGCGAGATTCCCTGGTACGTCACGCGGAATCTGCTGTTGATCCTGGACGGCCTGCCCGCGCTCCCCGACGGTTTTCGGGCGGCCACGTTCATCGGGCACCACGATGCCCGCGTTCGCCGCGAGGCATTCAAGGTCGCGCTCAAGCTGTCGGCCGAGCGCGAGCGCGCGCTGCTCGGTGCGTTGCGGGATACCGACCCGCGCACGGTTCGGCTGGGGTTGACCGCGGCGCTCGAGGACTGCCCGGCGTCGGCGTTGCCCGTCGTGGCCGAGCTGGCTCACGACGCCGGGACGGCCTCCGAGCTCCGGGTCCTCGCCATCAAAGTTCTCGGGCGGGTGCGCAACACCGCCGCCTTGACTGCGCTGCTGCAGCTCGTGGACGGAGGCACGAATTGGCTCGGACGCCAGAAGCTTGCAGCCCGCTCGCTCGAGCTGCTCGCCGCGCTGATGGCGCTGGGGGCCGGGTGGCGGAATGACGTGCGGGCGGCGGCGCTGCTGGCGCTGGCCGGCGCATCCAACGATCCGGACGTCCGGAGCGCGGCGAGTTCCATTCCGCGCACCACAGCGGCCATAGGGGTCATCAAGCGATGAGCGGCGATCCCGCTCGCTTTCTCAACGCGTTCGCCCAGGCGTTGGCGGCGATGGCGCTGTATCGCCTGGGACATCCGGCGCGGGAGCGCGCCCTCGATGTCGCCTATCAACAGATCCAGGATCTCCAGGCCGACGAGTCGCGCCCGCTGTTCACTTTCCTCGGTGACGAAGTGGTCTTCGGACGGCTCCCGCAGCAGCATCCGTTTCGGGGCGGTCGGTCTGAAAGGCGAAACCGAGCTCGCGTCCGAGCCGCTGCCGACTGCGACGATCAGCTTCTCGCTGGGCGAAGAGGTCGACACGCTGCGCTGGCTACAGCGCGAAGTGCAGACGACTGGGGCCGTCCCCCTTACGGAGGCCGAGGCGGTCGTGCGATCGCTCGCGGTCGCCATGCATGGCGGCCGGCAGGTCATGTTGCCGCTCTTGCAGCTCAAGGAATTCGATCAGTACACGACCACGCACTCGATGAACGTGGCTGTGCTTTCGATGGCGCTCGCCGAGTTTCTGGGCCTCTCGGGGACGGATGTGCGGACGTTCGGGATTGCCGGACTGCTGCACGACATCGGGAAGATCAAAATCCCGCTCGAGGTGCTCACGAAGCCCGGCCGTCTGACCGACGAGGAGCGGGCGTTGATGAATCAGCACCCCGTGGCCGGCGCGCGCATGCTGCTCGATGTGGAAGAAGACCTCGACCTGGCCGTGTTGGTGGCGTATGAGCATCACATCATGATCAACGGCGGGGGCTATCCCGTTCTGCGCTACGCCCGCGACTGCCATCCGGCGAGCAAGCTCGTGCACGTCTGCGACGTCTACGATGCGCTGCGCACGCGGCGACCGTACCGCGAGGCGTGGTCATTCGAGAAGACGCTCGGCTATTTGCAGGAACGCAGCGGGTTGGAGTTCGATCCGGAGCTCTGCGGTGCCTTCGTTCGCATGATGAAGCAATGGGAAGGGCAGGTGGCCGTACTGCCCGATGAACGAACCCCGGTCGGCCCGCCGCCCGCTGCAAAACCGGAACAGACGGGGGTATGATTGGGGCCACAGTCTCGGGAGTTGTGATGCGCTGGACGATTCTGTTGGGCGTGTTGATTGTCGCGCAGGCGCCCGCACGTTTGACCGGCAACTGGCAAGCGAAGGCCGGCGATGAGATCCGTCACATCATGGTGCGCAGCGACAGCTCCGCACAGTTCGGCCAAGACGTCGCCCGCTGGCGGGTTGTGGGTGACAGCCTGTGGATCACGTTGGGCGACGGGGTGTGGCAGGTCTACGGCATGAAACTCGCCGGCGACAAACTCACGATCAGTGGTGGGGATCTGGAGAAGCCGGTTACGCTGCGACGCGTGGGACCTTCGACGGCGCGCCCCGATACACTGACGATTCCCGAACCTCCGGCACCGAAC
>QHUE01000241.1 GCA_003221825.1 Gemmatimonadota bacterium | reverse complement strand
CGCCGCTGCACTGCGCCCCGCATTCGATGATATGTCCGGCGACCGTTCCGGCGGCGATGTGATCCCATCCATCGGGTGCCCAGCCGAACGCGTGCATCAGTGGTCCGAGCGTCAGGCCGGTGTCGGTGACACGCCCCGTGATGACGACCTGCGCCCCGCGTTGCAGCGCGTCCACGATGGGAGCGGCGCCGAGATAGGCGTTGGCGGACCGCACGCGATCGCGTACGTCACGCAAGGGGCGGCGGGTGTCCAGGTTGTCGAGCGTGTGGCCGCGGGCGATCAGTCCGTCGAGCCGGCCGAGCAGATCATCGCCGGTGACGACGCCGATCCTCAGCTT
The DNA here is from genome assembly GCA_003221825.1 of Gemmatimonadota bacterium. GTDB lineage: Bacteria > Gemmatimonadota > Gemmatimonadetes > Gemmatimonadales > GWC2-71-9 > 20CM-2-65-7. The sequence goes on along the minus strand of QHUE01000241.1, from coordinate 5,208 downwards.
GCCGCCGAGTCCGAGTTTGCGCGCGACGTCGGCCACCGCCGTGGCACAGGCGCGCGGGTTTACGCCGCCCGCATTCGCCGTCACCTTGATGCCCCGCGCCACGACAGTGGGGAGGATGCGTTCCATCTGCGTCACGAAATCGGTGGCGTAGCCGCGGCTCGGGTCGCGCGATTTCTGTTTCTGTAAAATTGACATCGTGACTTCGGCGAGATAGTCCATCATCAGGTAATCGACCGGACCCCCCGTCACCTGCCGGTACGGCGCTTCCAGCCAATCTCCCCAAAACCCCTGCCCTCCCGCGACGCGTACGGTCGCCGGACGAGCCGTCACTTGACGCCACCCGCTCCGCGCGATGGTGCCGCGACCACGGTGCGGCGCACTGCCACCGAGCCGGTCGGCGTCGTCACGCGCGTCTCGATCAACGTCCCGAACCCCTCCGGCATGTCGAGCGACGGCGCGTTCGGCAGCCGGATGACGCTGCGCCCGCCCGCGACGACGGCCAGCGGCTTCCCGTCGCCCACCGGCGCCTCGAGGCCAAGGAACCGGATGCGGGCCGTGCCGCGCCAGGCGTGACCGCGCGGGCGCGCGAAGGCGGGAAAGAACTCGACGGTGAGGGGGATCCCGGTGAGCGAGTCGGACAGCGCCAGGCGCATGCGTCCGAATGCGTAGTTCACCGGTTCGTTGCCGCCGCGTACCTGCTGGCCCGTCGAGTCGTAGATGGTCACCGACAAATCGGTCAGCTCGTCCCACAGATCGGCGGGGACCTCGAGATCCACCTCCATCCGCTTGGCCCAGCGGGGCGCACGTGCCTGGAGTGACTCGGCAGGTTGCCCGCGGCCGGCAATCGCATAGCTGCGCTCGGCGCCGACGAGCCGGTAGGCGACCGCGCCGGTCGCAGTGCTTCCCTCCGCCCCGCCCGGGCCGCCGCCGCCAACACTCGACGCTTCCAGCCCGGCGCCCTGCTGCGTCGCCGCGAGCGCAACGGGTCCGAGCTCGGCACGCACGGTGACCGTCGTGGCCGCAAGCGGGGGCGCGACGACGTCCAGCTCGTAGACACCGGCGACCATGTCTTCGGCGCGCACCGTGATCGTGGCGCTGCCGGCGTCCTGCTCGCCGATATCGATGTCGTCCGGCGCGGAGCGCGCCGGGGCGCCGTTGGGCTCGTACAGACGAACCGTCGCCTGTTGGCTCTGTGAATCGGGCAGCGTCACGGTCGCGCGCATTGTCGCGTCATCCTGCACGCGCAGGAAGTAGCGCTGCACCGCTGCGGGACCGATGACGCGGCGTTCGTCGAACAGCACCTTGGCCGCGAGATCCGTGGGGACGATGACCGTGTTCACGAGCGTGAACAGCGGACCGGCAACGGTATCCCGCGGATTCAGCGCCGCGACGGTGCCGACGTAAATGCCGGGTGCCGTGAGCGCGCTGCGCGCGTATGTGACGGCGCTGCGGACCGGCAAAGCCGTCGCGCCGGAACGCGGCCGTGACGCCGGTGGACGCTTTCACGGCATAGATCGAGCCCTGGTGACCGCCCTCGAGCCAGTGGTACGCCGCCTCGAGCACCGGCATTCCCGCGCCGTCATCGATGAAGCGGGCGCCGTTGAACGGCCGGGCCGACATCCGGAGCGCCTGCACGATGTCCGCGGACGTGGCGCGACGGCCCTCCTGCGCCAGCGCGGCGACGAGGCAAGCGGCGAGACCGGCCGCATGCGGGGACGACATGCTCGTGCCACCCTTGATCTCGTTCCCCGTATCCCAGCGCGGCACGCTGGAGAAGGCGACGCCCGGCGTCACGATGTCCGGTTTTGCGAGCTCGCCGCCGCGCGAGCTGAACCAGCTGAGCACGTCGCGGGCCGGCGGCACGCCCTGCCGTGGCGGACCGGTGAAGACGCCCGGATAGACGGCGCCCACCGACATCGCCAGGTCGGCGGAGCCGGGAAAGCCGAGTGTGGACCAGCCCGGGCCGTCGTTCCCGGCGCTGATCGCGAAGACGGCCTCCGGATGGGCGAGCAGGAAGGCATCCACGACCGAATCGATGACCGCGCGCCCCTCATGTTCGTTGCCGACGCCGAAGCTCATGTTCAGTACGAGGGGCAGATTGCGTTGCGCCGCATAGCGGGCGGCGTAGTCCATGGCGCGCATCATGCTGCCGTGGACCGTGACTCCACCGCGCGCGTTGTTCGCGATCTTGAGGCCGATGATCTGCGCGCCGGGCGCCACGCCGTTGAATCCTGCCACGTCGAACAGGTTGTAGCCGGCGGCGATTCCCGCGACGTGGGTGCCGTGGCCCGAGGTGTCGAAGAAGAGATCGAGCACGGGTGTGCTGTCCGCCTCGCTGAAGTTCGCGACGATCGTCAGCGGCTTTTTGCCGAGGGCGATCATTTCGCGACCCTGGCGGTAGTCGTGGAGCGGCATCTCGTCCTCGAACGAACCGTCGAGATTGGTATCGAGGAACGCCACCCACCCGTCGGACGCCTTCACGACCACGACGGGGAACTCGTCGGTGTTGCGGCCGTTGCCGTTGACGTCCGCCGCCGGGGGCCGGCCGAGCGGCAGCTCCCGGAAGACGCCGCGGTACCAGGTCGTCGCGGTCGTAAGCCGGCCGATCCGCGCCGCTCCTTTCATCTCTTTTTCCGTAGGCGCCGGAAATGCCGTCAGCGCGACGCGGCCTTCGCTGGAGAAGTCGCGCAGCTCGATGACCTTCGGCGCGCCCGTGCTGGTGGCGATCAGCCCCGGAACGCCCGGATCGACGCCGCTGTCGAGAATGGCGATGAGCACGCCCCGCCCGTCGTACGTCGGGTGCAGCGAGTGAAAGACATCCACGCCGGTGCTGCGGAGCGGCATGAGACCCAGCATATACGCCGCGGCCGGATCCAGCGCCGGTTGTGGGCCCCCTCCGGCCCCGGCGCGGCTGCCGTCTGAGGCAACGGGCGCCGGGACCGCCGGTGACGGCTTCATCGTCGGTTTCGTAACCGCTTTGGTCGAGGCACACGCGGTTCCGAGAAGGAGCAAGGCGGCGGCAAGAGGCTTCAGCGTCACGAGAGGCTCGGCAGCGCAAAGACCCCGAGATGGGGGCCGGTGAATTCGGTGGACACCTCGAGGAGAAACGCGAGGGTGTCGCGCGTCTCTTCGGGTGTGAGAATCGCATCGACAAAACCGCGGGCGCCGGCAAACTTCGCGTCCAACTGATGCTCGTAGTCGGCGCGCATCGCGTCCACGGCGGCTGCGTTGTCGGGCTGGGCAGCGTCGGCGCCGTAGACCGCCTGAATCGCCGACTCGCCTTCCATCACGCCCATGCGGCCCGTCGGCCACGAGACGATGAAGTCGGGGTCGAACCCCTGGCCCGCCATCGCATAATAGCCGGCGCCCGACGCGTGATTCACGGTCAGGACGAGCTTGGGGACCGTGGCGGTTGCCATCGCCTCGACGAAACGCGCGCCTGCCCGGATGATCCCCGTGTGCTCCGCCTCCGTCCCGACCATGAATCCCGATACGTCCTGGATGAAGAGCAGCGGCACGCGCTCGCGGTCGGCGTTCTCGATGAAGTACGCCACCTTCTCGGCGCTCTCGGTATAGATGATGCCGCCGATGCGCGGCGCTTCATTCTTCTTCTTCTTCCCTTTTATCACGCCGCGCGAGTTGGCGATGACCGCCACCTGCCGCCCCTCGATCGCCCCGTGCCCGCAGATCATTTCGGGCGCGACATCCGGCTGAAACTCGTCGAGCCGTCCCGCATCCAGCAGGCACTCGAACAGCGCGCGCACGTCGTAGCTCATCCGATGATCGACGGGAATCCTTTCACCAGATTGGGCCCGCCCAATCCCATGAACGATGTGCCATCCACCATGAAGATCACGTCCGACAGCGCCGGCAAATATGCGCCCCCGGCGATGCACGGTCCCATCACCGCGGCGATCTGCGGCACTTTGAGATAGCGCCGCATGATCGAGTTGTAGTAGAAAATCCGGGCCGCCCCATACTGACCCGGGAAGACGCCGCCCTGATACGGCAGGTCCACGCCCGCCGAGTCGACCAGGTAGATGATCGGGATCCGCTGCCGCATCGCGATCTCCTGCGCGCGGAGCATCTTCCGGATCGTCTCGGGCCACCAGGACCCCGCCTTGACCGTCGCATCATTCGCCACCACCACCACCGGACGTCCGCCCACCCGGCCCAACCCCGTGATCACGCCCGCGGCCGGCGCCTGACCGTCGTACTGGTCCCACGCGACGAGCAGCCCGATCTCGACCCACGGGCCGTCTGGGTCGAGCAGCGCCGCGACGCGTTCGCGCGCGGTCAGCTTTCCTTGATCATGCTGACGCTTGATGCGCTCCGCGCCGCCGCCCTGTTCGAGGCGCGCGCGGAGCTTCTGGTACTCGTCGCGGAGTGTCGTGAGGCGACTCACGCGGCGACGTGCTCCGCCGCCCACTCCTGGATGTACTTGATGAGATCCGACGTCGGCGTGCCGGGGCCGAACAGCCTTCCGGTGCCCTGCGATTCCAGCGCCGTCATGTCCTCGGGCGGAATAATGCCACCGCCGGTCAGCAACACGTCCTGCCGGCCGGCGGCGTCGAGCAGCTTGCGGACGCGCGGGAACAGCGTCATATGCGCGCCGGACAGGATCGACAGGCCGACCACGTCCACGTCCTCCTGGATTGCGGCCTGGGCGATCATTTCCGGCGTCTGGTGCAGGCCGGTGTAAATGACTTCCATCCCGGAGTCGCGCAGGGCGGCCGCGACGACCTTGGCGCCGCGATCGTGCCCATCGAGACCGGGCTTGGCGACGAGAATCCGGATAGGCCGACGTTTGGCGCTCATCGGTCGCGGAAGCGCAGCAGCGCGGCGAGGCCATCCACGACACGCCGGGCCTTGTCGTCGTAGAGGACGTCCACCTGGGCGCGCTGACCCAGCGCCTCTTCGACCGCCTCGTCGATGCGGGCATCGTCATCGTGACCGTCGGCCAGGAGCGTGCGAACCTGGCCGCGGTTCAGCGCCTTGAGCGTCGCGTCGACGCCGTTCACCGCCCAGCCGCGGGGCACGCCGTCTTTCACCGCGTCGGCGTGCGCGCGTTCCCAGGCGCGCTCGCGTTCCTCGCGCAGGCCGAGCGTCGCGTCCCGCACTTCCGCCGCCGTCGCCTTTCTGGGGCTGAGCTTCACCACACCGAACACGAGGTCGTGGACGTAGGTGTGAAGGTGCGGAATCGCCGCC
>QHUE01000295.1 GCA_003221825.1 Gemmatimonadota bacterium | reverse complement strand
CCAGCGCTCCTTCGTCGTGCAGCAGGCCGCCCTGGTGCGGCAGCTGGTACTTACCGGCAACGACGCATCGCGTGGCGTGCTGCGGCCGTCACTCGTGCAGGACGGCATCGTCGCGGTCGCGCACGAGCTGGACGACGCCGCTCGCACCCGCACGGTCGCCGGCAGCGTGATGCACGTCGAGGCCACGGCGCTCTTGCTGTCGGTGGGAGTGGGGGCCGATACGACGGCCCAGGCCTCGGCCCGGCGTGTGCTGGATCTCATGCTCGACAGCACCGCCGCACCAGCCGGCGAAGATCCTCCCCGACTCGTCCGCGCGGCGCTCGCCGGCAGCCTCGCGCAGGCGTGGGTCGCAACCGGCGAACCGCGGTATCGCGACGCCGGCCGGGTCCTCGCCCGCGCGCTGGCCAGCGAGCTGCCGAATCTCGCCGCACTCGACGCGGACGATGCGGTATTCGTTGACCACGAAGCGTTCGTCATCGAGCACCTGCTGTTCGCCGCGGCGACGCTCGGCGAGCCGGCGGCCCAGAAACGCGCCCTCGCCGCCCTCGACGTGCTGTTGCAGCGCACGTACGCACGCAGCTGGGGGGTGCGGCACGCGATCGCTGAAGCGCCGGCGGCGGGACAGACGACGCCCCTGGGGATGCTTCAGGACCATGTCCAGGTGGCGGCGGCGTGCCTGGCGGCGTACCAAGTCGACAAGGAGTCGCGCTACCGGGATGTCGCGCTCGACCTCGCCGCCGTCATCGAGCGGAGCTATGCCGACCCCCTCGGCGGCTATTACGACGTCGCCGATGCGCCTTCCGGCTCATTGCCCGCGCTCGGCGACCGCAGCAAGCACGTATTCGACGACGTACTCCCCGGCCCCAATGCCGTCATGGCGCGGCTGCTGGCGCACATCGCCCAGGTGACGGGCGACCCCTCGTACCGGCGCCGCGCCCAGCACACCCTGGAGGCGTTCGCGGGGGCCGTTCCCGGCACGGGTCTCCGTGCCGCGACGTTTCTGGCCGCCGCACGGGAAACCCTTGGCACACCGTGACGAAGCCCCCCCCCAGGGGGTCACTGACATGGTGAACAACGGCGCCCCCGATGTCGAAGTAGTCGCCCGGGTGTTGGGCGGCGATGGGGAGGCGTTCGGGATTCTCATCCGGCGATATGAGCCGGGTCTGCTGCGCTTCGCGACGCGTATGCTCGGGAACCCCGATGCTGCGGCCGACGCGGTAGCCGAGAGTCTCGTGCGCGCCTATCGGCATTTGGCACAGTGCCGGGACCCGGTTCGGCTGCGCAGCTGGCTGTATCGGATTACGGGGAATCGCTGCCGCAGCCATCTCGCGCGGCGGCACACGAACGATATCTCGCTCAGCGAAGCGCCGCCCCTCGCGGACGGCTCCGATGCCTGGGCGGAGCTCGAGCGGAGTGAGCAGGTGGCACTGGTGGAGCGCGCATTGGCTGCGCTGCCCGCCGAAAAACGCGAGGCGTTTGTCTTGAAGCATGTGGAAGGGATGAGCTACGAGGAGATGGCAGCCGTGACCGGGGCGCGCATTCCGACACTCAAGATGCGCGTCCATCGCGCCCGGGAAGCATTGCTGGCGGCGCTGGAGGAGGTGGTACGATGAGCCCAATTGATCCGCGGTTGCAGGAGGCGCTCGATGGCGAGCGTGATCCAGGCGAACTGCCAATGGATCAGCGGGAGGCGTACGACCGGCTGATCGCCGCGACTCAGGTGCTCACCGCCGCGCCGCAGTTGAGCGTCGCCGCGCGCGTCATGGCGGAGATCCAGCAGAACCCGGCGCCGGCCCTCGCCCAGGGCCCCATGCGGCGCGTGATGCGTTGGCTGGGGCGGCCGCGCGCCGTCACGCTGCGCCTGCGGCCCGTCTGGACGCTGGCGCTCGCGGCCGGCCTGGCCACGATCATCCTGCTGCTCTGGGGACCGGGCGACGGCCTCACGCCCGGCCGCGCCGAAGGCATTGCGAATTTCGTGGGTCATTTCCCCGGAGCCCGGTCGGTGGAAGTCGTCGGGTCCTTCAACGACTGGAGCCGGGGTGTGCTGCACCTGAACGACGATGATGGGGACGGCATCTGGCACGCCAAAGCGGTTCTGCCGGCGGGCCAGCACGAATACATGTTCGTGGTGGACGGCGAGCGCTGGGTGCTCGATCCGCGGGCGGGACGCTACGTCGATGATGGATTTGGCGCCGGTCAACAGAACGCCCTGCTGATCGTTCGTCCGGCGGCCGTCCAGCCATGATGTTACGGCTGGCACTCGCGCTGGCCCTCGTCGCGGCGCCGGTCGCGTCGCAAACCGGCGGCCCGCGGCTGGCCGGCCGGGTTCCCGCCGCAGCGCTTCCCGCGATCGACTCGATCATCGCTACGGCCGTGGCCGAGAGCTTGCCGACCGAGCCGCTGGTCCAGAAGGCGCTCGAGGGAAGCGCGAAGAACGTGCCCGCCGACCGGCTGGTGAACGGCGTGCGCCGCGGCTTGCTGCAGCTGCGCGCGGCGCGCGTCATCGTGGCGCGCGCGGTACCGGGCCAGTCGCCGCCCGAAGGTCATGTGGCCGCGGTCTCGGCGGCGCTCGCCCGCGGGCTGCCCGCTCCCATCGTCGAGCGGCTGCTCACGGTGGCGCCGAACGAGCCGCCGGGTCCCGCGCTCCACGCGGCTGCAGACCTGATCGCCCATCACTTCGACCCCGATTCCGCCGCCGACTTGCTC
>QHUE01000294.1 GCA_003221825.1 Gemmatimonadota bacterium | reverse complement strand
TGATCTGCGGCGGCGTCACGCAGGCCGGGGACAAGCTATTCCAGCCGCTGCGCAGCGAGGGCAAGCGGCGCGCGTTCAAGCCGGCGTGGGAAGCGTGCAGGATCGTCCCGGGGACGCTTCCCGGCACCGCCGGGGTGTACGGTGCCGCGGCTGTGTTCATCCAAAAGCATTGGGGACTGCGCTGAAGCGACTGGGTGTGATCGGGTCGATGGTGTGGGATACGATTCACGGGCGCGATCCCGCCCAGGCGGCCGTGCAGGAGTGGGGCGGCATCTCGTACGCGCTCGCCGCCCTCGATGCAACCCTCCCAGAAGATTGGCAAATCGTCCCGCTCATCAAGGTCGGCCGCGACCTCGCACACAAGGCCAATCAGTTTCTTTCCGGCGTACGGCGCACCGCGCACGGCGCACGCTTCATCGAGGTCCCGGAACCGAATAATCGCGTCACGCTCCGGTATGAATCGGCAGAGCGGCGCTGCGAGCAGATGGCCGGCGGCGTGCCACCCTGGACGTGGGCCGAGCTCGGGCCACTGGTCCAGGACCTCGACGCGTTGTACATCAATTTTATTTCGGGATTCGAGATGAATCTCGAGACCGCACAGCTTTTGGGGCGCGGGTTTCCCGGATTCGTGTATGCAGACCTGCACAGCCTCTTCCTCGCCAGAGAGCCGAACGGCCTGCGTGTCCCGCGCACCCTGCCCCAGGCGCCGGCGTGGTTCGGGTGCTTCACGGTCGTGCAGCTCAACGAGGACGAGATGAGCCAGCTGGGATCCGATCCGCTCGCCATCGCCGCCGACGCCCTGCGTCAGGGCTGCACCGCACTCTGCGTCACACTGGGAAAACGGGGCGCGGCTTACTTCACCGGCGATCCAATCCGCACGGCGCTGATTCCGGCGCCGGCCCTGCCCCCGGCATTGGACCAGGTCAGCGATCCGACGGGATGCGGGGACGTGTTTGGCGGGGCCGTCACCGCGCGGCTGCTCGGCGGGGCGGCCCTGGAGGATGCCCTGCGCACGGGTACGCAGCTCGGCACGCGGAACCTCAGCCACCGCGGTGCAACCGGGCTGCGCGACCACCTGATGGGCAAACTCTCCGTCGCATGACGCGCCTGATCGAAGTGCCTACGCAGTTCGACGACCGCTCCTTCGATCAGTTCGCGGCCGCGTACGCGCAAGCGGTCGACGGCGAACGCCTGCTGTTCGACGCGCACGCCGCGGAATGGGCGTCGCCGTACGGCCTGGTGGGTCTGCTCGCCGCCGGAGAGGCGGCGGCGCGCAGGGGCGAGCGCCCACTGCTCACCGCGCCGGCCAACCCCGACGTCGTGAGCTACTGGGCGCGCGCCGGTTTCTTCCGGGAAGCCGCGGACCTGTTCGAGGTGCACGGCAAGGTGCCGAAGGTGAAGGTGGCCGTGGAGAGTGAAGTGTTGCTGCCGGTGACGCCCGTCCGGGCCGCCGAAGATGTGCACGCGGTCGTGAGCACGATTCAGCAGCGCGCGTCCGCGATCCTCAGCTCGGAGTTGGGACTCGATCCCAAGGCGACCATGGGCTTCGCTATGGCGCTTTCGGAGTCTTGTCAGAATATTGTGGAGCACGCGGGCACCGGCGGCTGGGTGGCGGTGCAGGCGTACAACTGGCGGCGCAAGCTGGCGCGCCGCGTGGTGGTGATCGCGGTCGCGGACGCCGGTGTCGGATTCCGGCATTCGTTGGAACCCACGCAGGCCAAGCGGTTCGGCGAGCGTTGGGGCGATGCCGCGGCGCTGGAGGCGGCGCTGATTCAAGGCGTGAGCCGCTTCCGCGATCCGGGGCGCGGCCAGGGACTCGCCGGGATTCGTCGCTATCTCGCCCGCTGGGAAGGCAAGGTGGCGATCCGCAGCGGGACCGCCCGCATCGCGATCGTGCCGCGCTGGGACGACGACGTCCCGCTGAAGGATGGGTTGCCGGCGTTTCCGGGGTCGCAGGTCCTGTTGATCATTCCGGAGCAAGTCTCGGGGGGGGCGGGGGGGCCGTCGAAGCAGTGATTCAACACATCATGGTACACGCCGTTCTGCAACAAGCGGTCGCCGGTTTTTACGCCGACCTCGTCACGCGGCCCACCGGACGCGCGGTTCGCGAAAACATCGAGCGGGATCTCCCTCCCGGCAGCGTCGCGGTGATGGACTTCAGCGGCGTCGGCTGCCTCGACTATTCGTGCGCCGACGAGATCGTCGCCAAACTGGTCCGCGACAAGGTCAAGGTGCTGCTGCTGCGCGGGCTGACCGACGCGCACCGCGAGGCGATCGAACCCGTGCTCGCCGGCGCCGGGCTCGCCGTGCTGTGCGAGCGCGCCGACGGAGCGCTCGAGGGGCTCGGCGCCAGTGAGCCGACTCCGGCGCTGCTCGATGAGCTGGTCGAGCGGCGGCTCGCCGCAAACCCCAATCAGGTCGACATCGGCAAGAAGCTGGCGCTGCTCGAGGACGCGGACGCGGCGCTGTTCCTGGCCAGCGGCATGGGCGCGACGGCACTCGCGCATCTGGCGGTGCTGCGTCCCGGCGATCACCTGCTCGCGAGCGAGTGGATTTACGGCGGCGTGCATCGGCTGTTCCGCGAAGAGTTCGGCAAGCTGGGCATCGAGGTCTCGTTCGTGAATCCGACGCAGCAACGCACGTGGAAGCGCGCGATGCGCAAGACGACGCGCGCCGTGTTCCTCGAGACGCCGACGAACCCGCTGCTGCGCGTCATCGATCTCGAGCCCGTCGCGACGCTGTGCAAGGCCGAGGGACTCGCCCTCATCGTGGATTCGACGTTCGCGTCGCCCGTGAACTTTCGGCCGCTCGAACACGGCGCCGATCTCGTGATCCATTCGGCGACGAAGTACTTGAACGGGCACACGGACGTGATCGCCGGCGCCGTCGCGGGAACGGATCAAGTCGTCGACGAGGTGCGCCGCCTGATGCAGGTGTGGGGCCAGGCCATCGATCCGTTCGCCGCCTGGCTGATCGACCGCGGCATGCGCACCCTGACGGTGCGCGTGCGGCGTCAGAACGAGATCGGCCTGGCCGTGGCGGAGTGGTGCGCCAAGCAGGACGCGATCTCCAAGGTCCACTACCCCGGCCTGCCGTCGCATCCCGATCATGAGGCGGCGAAGCGCATTCTGGGCGGCTTCGGCGGCATGCTGGGCATCGAGCTGAAGGGCGGTGTGCGCGCCGCCGAGCGCTTCCTGAAGGGTCTGACGATCGCGGCACACGCTCCCAGCCTCGGCGGTGTGGAGACGCTCGTTTCGGAGCCGCGGCTCACCTCGCACGCCAGTCTCACGGCTGAACAGCGCGCGCAGGCTGGCATTCCCGACGGTTTCCTGAGATTTTCCCTGGGACTGGAGGATCCCGATGATCTCATCGCGGACTTCGCCCAGGCCCTGGCGCGGCACTAAGTGATCAAGTTCACCAACGTCTTCAAGGCCTTCCCCAAGGGCGGCCTGGCGCTCAAGGACGTCTCCTTCCACGTCGCCAAGGGGGAGTTCGCCTTTCTCACCGGGCATTCCGGCGCCGGCAAGTCGACCGTCATGAAGCTCATCTACGCCGAGGAGCGCCCCACCTCGGGCGACGTCCGCGTGTCGGGATACAACGTCAACGAGATGCGGCCGCGCGAGGTCCCCCTGCTGCGCCGCAAGCTCGGCATCGTCTTCCAGGATTTCCGGCTGCTCGAGGACCGCACCGCCGAAGAGAACGTCGCGTTTGCGCTCGAGGTGACCGGGGCGCGCTCCTCGACCATCCCCGCGCGCGTGATGCGCGTGCTCACCCAGGTCGGCCTCGCCGCGAAGGCCCAGGCGTACCCGCGCGAGCTTTCCGGCGGCGAGCAGCAGCGCGTGGCCATCGCGCGAGCCCTCGTGAACGAGCCGACCGTGCTGCTGGCCGACGAGCCCACCGGCAACCTGGACGAGCGCGCGACGCGGGGCGTGTTCCAGCTGCTGCGCGACATCAACGCCAGCGGCACCGCGGTCGTCATGGCGACCCACGACCTCGACCTGGTCCGTCAGGCTCCGTACCGCGTGATCGAGCTGCAGGAAGGGGCCCTGGTGTACGACTCGTCCGTGGACGAGGCGCGAGACCAAGCGACGGGGGGGGGCCCATGAATCTCACCTTCCGCGAAGCGATGCTCACCTTCAAGCGCGCGCCGCTGCTCTCCGTGCTGTCGGTGACGACGATCGCGTTCTCGCTGTTCGTCCTGGGACTCTTCGGTCTGGTCGTCGTGAATCTCCAGGACGCGCTGCACGGCGTGGAGGAGCGGGTCGAGGTGGTCGCCTATTTGCTGCCCGGCGCCCCGATCGAAGCCACCGCGCAGGCTCTCAAAGACATCGAAGCCTTTCCCGAGGTGCAGTCGGCGACGTATGTCTCGGAAGACGATGCGCTCGCCCGGGCGCGGGCCGAGCTGGTCGAGCTGCGGGACGTGATGCAGGAGCTGGAGCGCAATCCGCTGCCCGCGTCGATCGAAGTGAAGCTCAAACCGGGGTTTCGCGACACCGATCACGTCAGCGCCGTCGCCGAACGGCTGCGCGGCTTCGGATTCGTGGATGACGTCCGGTTCGGGCGCGATTGGGTCGAGAAGCTCGATCGGCTACGCGGGCTCGCCGCGGCCGTCGGGATCGTGGTCGGCGCGGCGTTCGCCGTCGTCGCGATCATCATCATCGGCACCACGATCCGGATGGCGGTCCTCCAGCGCAGCCGCGAGATCGCCATCATGCGGCTCGTAGGCGCCACGGATGGCTTCATCCGGCGGCCGTTCCTGCTGCAGGGCGCCATCAAGGGGCTGCTGGGCGGCGGCGTGGCGATCGGCCTGTCGTTTGCCGCATACCTGCTGATCAATCGCTATCTGCTGCAATCGGCGTTCTTCACGCAAGAGCAAGCGGCCGCGATCGTGGCGTTCGGAGCCGTGATTGGTCTCGTCGGCAGCGCGATGAGCGTTGGGCGACATCTGAAGAGAGTATGAAAGCACTGCTGCTCTTGTTGATTGCCGCGCCGCTCGTAGCCCAACGGCCGACCTATCAACAGCAAATGCAGGAGAATCAACGCCGCCTGGAAAGCATCAAGCGGGAGCGCTCCGAAGTCGAAACGGAGCTCGAGCGGTTGCGCACCCAGGCCCACTCCCTCTCCGACGAAATCGCGAACATCGAGCAGCAAAAGCAAAGCACCAACCGCATCGTGAAC
>QHUE01000292.1 GCA_003221825.1 Gemmatimonadota bacterium | reverse complement strand
ACGCACTCCATCCAGTTGCGCACGTTCGCCGTGGTGGACGAATCGCCGCCCGTATTCGCCGCGGTCTCCGTCGGCGCCACCTCGGAGAGCTTCATCTTGGGCAGCTGATTTGCCTTCATGCCCATCTCCGCCGCGTAGCGGTCGGTGAGCCCGCCCTCGGGCGAGATCTCGTTGGTGTCGAGGTTCAGCATCCCGGCGTTCGAGTAGTACAGCTCCTTCGTGCCGCCGGCGCCGTTGGTCATGCGCGAGGCGTACACGACCTGGAAGCCTTTGGTGGGATCGTCGAGCGGCCCGTACTCGAACACGATCGTCGCGGTGTCCCAATTCTTGCGGCCGTCCTTCCACAGGTAGACGCCGCCGTTGGCGACGACGCTCCGCGGACGTGGGAAGCCAGTGAACCAGTGCACGGTGTCGATCTGGTGCACCATCCACTGGTCGGGGATGCCCGAGGAATAGGGCCAGAAGAGCCGGTACTCGAGGTACTTGCGCGGATCCCACGCCTCATACGGCATGTACGCCAGGAAGCGCTTCCAGTCGGTGTCGGTCTCTTTGATGGTGGAGACGAGCTGGGGCCGGCGCCAGCGCCCCGGCTGGTTCACGTTCCAGGTCATCTCGGCCATGACGATGTCGCCGAACTTGCCCGACCGGATGAATTCGTTCGCCGCCTGGTAATTGGCGGCGCTGCGCCGCTGTGTGCCGATCTGCACCACGCGGTCCGATTTCTTGACGGCGTCGCGGATCGCGATCGCCTGGTCCATGGTGTGCGCGAGCGGCTTCTCGATGTACGCGTCCTTCCCGGCCTGGATCGCCTCAACGCCGTGGTAGGCGTGCAGAAAGTCGGGCGTTGAGATCATCACGGCGTCGGCGATCTTCGCCGCGTACAGCTCCTCGTTGTTCCGGAAGGCGCGGGGCTTGGCCCCCATCACGCGCTCGATCTCGGCCACGCCCTCGTCGCGGCGGCGGTTCCAGATATCCGACACGGCGACGATCTCGAAGTTGAGCGGGGGACCGGCTGCCTTGAACGCCGGGAGCAGCGCCTGACGGAAGCGGTCGGAGAAGCCGACGATCCCGACGCGCACGCGGTCGTTCGCGCCCAGAATCCGGGCGTAGCTCGACGCGGGGATCGACGCGGCCGCGAGGCCGGCCACGCCGGCGGCGGCGCTCTTCACGAAATCGCGACGGGGCATCGTTTTCTCCTTCTTCTTATTACGGGCCATCGCATCCTCCGATCAGGATTGGACGCGGCGCCGGCCTGCGGAGCCGAGCCCCGCGAGCACACCGCGCATGTAAGCGAACGACTGTTTCATCCCGGGCAAGGGGTCGTCGGCGTCGATCTCGTACTCGAGGTTGACGTAGCCCGCGAAGCGCATCGCCTCGAGCTGCCGGAAGATTTCGGCGATCGGGATCGCGCCCTCGCCCACGATGCACTGGCTGGCCTTCGCCGTCAGGTCGCGCAGGTCCTTGGCGTGCATGTCGAGCAGGCGCGGCCCCGCGTCGGCGACCGCGCGCACCACGTCGGTCCCGGTGCGGACGGTATGCCCGATGTCGATGCACAGCCCCATGCGGGGGTCCATGTTGCGGACGTGTTTGAGGACATCGTACGGGGAGGGGAAGCGCTTGTCCTCGGGCCCGTGGTTGTGGATCGCGACCTTGATGTCGTACTGCTTCGCGAACCGCTCGATGCGAGGAAGAATCGGAGGGTCCGCCGTGGCAACGATGACCGGCATCCCCGCCGCCTTCGCGTACTCGAAGTACTTCCGCACGCCATCGTCGCTGTCCTCGTCGAAGGTGATCGTGCCACCACCGACGATCTGCAGGCCGGCGGCTTCGATCTCGCGCCGCGCCGCCGCTCGCTCGTCGGGCGGCAGCTCATAGGGGAGGTGCACCGACTTGAGGTTGATGTATGGGGTGCCGAGCGCCTTCACCATCTCGATAACCTGGGCCCGTGTGAACTTGCGGAGTGAGTAGCTGGCGACGCCCAGCTTCAGCCCCTCGCCCCCTGGCTCCCTCTCCCCTTCGCTTCCCTCAGGGCCGGCTTTTCGGGAGAGGGGGAACGAGGGGGTGAGGACGGCTGCCAGGCTCGCCGTCAGAAAGGTCCTGCGGTCGGGCACCCTCAATACCCAGGGTTCTGAGGATAGGGGTTGCTCGTGCGGTCGATCTGAATCTGCGGGATCGGCCGCAGCACGTGGAACGGCTTAATGTTGTTCCTCGCGTCGGGGTTGTACAGTTTGACGCGGTAGACCAGCGAGTGGGTTCGGACCAGGTCGAACCAGCGCTGGATCTCACCCGCCAACTCGCGCCCCCGCTCGTTGAGAATCTCGTCGAGGGTGAGCTGGGCGACGGTCAATTCCATCTCCGTCTCGTGCCCCGGGATGGCGGCGCGCCGCCGCACGGCGTTGATGTACGGCAGGCCTTCGGCGGGCCGGCCATCACGCATCAGCGCCTCGGCAGCGATCAGATATGTCTCGGCCAACCGTGCGACGAAGAAGTCCCGCGAGCCGCGTGTCTCATTGATCGACGACCTGAACGGATCGTGGAACTTGTTCAAGGACGGAAACATGTTGTCCCGGTATGGTGAGGCTTGGCCGAGGTAGGCGCGGGGTGTAAACACGGTGTACGGTTTCGTCCGCGCCAGGA
>QHUE01000291.1 GCA_003221825.1 Gemmatimonadota bacterium | reverse complement strand
GTCGCTCCGCCGCCCGGAGTCTCGCTCACGCTGATCGACCCGCGGTGAGCTTCGAGCGTGACGCGTACCAGCGCCAGGCCCAGACCGGTGCCGTCATCCTTGGTTGTGAAGTACGGCTCGAAGACCCGCTGCCGCAGCTCGGCGGGGATGCCGGGGCCGTGGTCGGCGATCGTGACCGCGAGGCCCGAGCCGTCGCCCGTGACGGTCACGTCGATGGCGCCGCGCCCTTGCATCGCCTCGGCCGCGTTGCGGTAGAGGTTGGCGAACGCGCGGCGCAGCGGCTCGTAGTGGCCAACGACCGTACGTCCTCCGTCGTGCGTCGTGAGTCGGACGTCCACGCCGGAGGGGACGCCGGTGCGTCCCAATTCTTCCAGCAGCTCGACGAGATCGACCTCACTCTGCGGGCCCTCGGGGAGCCGGCCGAAATCGGAGAACTCTCGCGCGAGACGTTCCAGCCTGTCCGTTTCCGCATCGAGGACTTGCATGGCCGTTGCGGTCCGGCTGTCCGACGGTCCGACCGTCCGGCGCATTTGGTCAACAGCGATCCGCATCGACGTCAGCGGGTTTTTGATCTCGTGCGCGACGCGGCGCGCGACTTCGCGGAATGCGCGCAGCCGCTCGGCCTCGAGCTCCCGCTCCCGGGCCGCGGCGAGCGCGGCGGCCAGCTCGCGCAGCGCCTGGCGCAGCGCCTCGAACTCCGGGGCGCCGCGGGTCAGCGGGCCGCCGGGCAGCGCCTCGTGACGACGGATCAGCTGCGTCCACCCGACCAGCTCGTCAATCGGGCGTGAGAGCTGACGCGACAGATGGCCGGCGAGGTTGACGGCGGCGTACAACACCCCGGCGCCGAGCAGCAGGATGACCACCGCAAATCCGGCCGTGTAGTAGCGCAGGAACGTCTCGGCGCGGCGCGCGAGGCTCACGGAGGCGGAAACTTCGTTTAGATGCTCGCGCAGCAGTGCACGCTCCCGCACAGTGATGTGTAAGGTGTCCACGCCCTCGAGCAGCGAGCGGGCGGTGGCGGCGACGCGTTCGGTGGAGGCGCGGGCGCCGGCGGCGGGCAGCAGGCGCCGGACCGACAACACCCAGCCGGCGACGGCGAGCACCGTCGGCACGACGGTCATGACGACGAGGACGACGAAGATTCGCCGCCTGAAGGGAAGCGCCATATTTCAGGCCAATTTAGGGATTCGGTCTGCCTGTGACAATTCGACACGGGGGATTCATGAAGGCGCGCACTCACTACCTCTGGTTCAACACGAAGCGGCGACAGGAGATCATCGACATTACCGACGAGGTCGTGAGGGAGGTCGAGGCGAGCGAGGTGCGTGAAGGTCTGGTCCTGGTCAGCGCGATGCACATCTCCGCATCCGTTTTTGTGAACGATCATGAATCGGGACTGTGGGACGACATCCTGAAATGGCTGGAGGGGACAATCGCGCCGTGGGATCCGCAGCGCTATCGCCACAACGCAACGGGTGAGGACAACGCGGCGGCGCACCTGCGCAGTCTCACGATCGGGCACGAGGTGATCGTCCCGATTACGAACGGGAAGCTGGACTTTGGACCCTGGCAGCGGGTGTTTTATGGCGAGTGGGACGGCCAGCGGAAGAAACGGGTGATTATCAAAGTCCTGGGAGAGTGATCATGACCGCATTGCTTCTGGCGCTGTTACTCACCGCCAACGTGCAGGATGCCGATGCGCGCGCGTTGCTGCAGCTGGAAGACGATTGGGCGACCGCGTTGGTGCAGCGCGATCGGGTCGTCTTCGAACGGCTGCTGGCCGACGGCTTTGTCTATACAGAAAACGACCAGATGATGGATCGTGCCACGGTTCTGAATAGCGTCGCTGCGGGCTCCGATACCGTCGTGGCCGCGCACAACGAATCGATGACCGTGCATCGCTACGGCCCTGTGACGGCCGTCGTGACGGGGTGGCTCTTCGTCGGGGGTCGTGGCGCGGCCGGTGAATTCCAACGGCGCTATCGCTTCACGGACACCTGGGTCAAGCGCGGCGGGCGGTGGCAGATCGTCGCCGCGCAGGACTACGTCGCGCCATGAAGCTCGTCGAGGGTCCCGAAAGGGCGTAGCTTCTCGGGCGTGATTGTCCCCCAAACGGTCGTGCTCGAAGGTCACGGCATTCGGCTGGAGCCGCTGACCGAGGCGCACGTTGACGCACTGGCCGCCGCCGCGAGTGACGGCCGCCTCTGGGAGTTCTGGTTCATCGCGGTGCCTCCACCCGAAGGGATGCGGACGTACGTCGCCGAGGCGCTCAAGGGCCAGCGCGATGGCCACATGCTGCCGTGGGTGGTGCGCGACCTGCCGAGCGGCGCCATCGTCGGCTCGACGCGGTATCACGACATCGTGCCGGCGATCGAGCGCCTGGAGATCGGCCACACGTGGTACGGGAAGAGCCGCCAGCGCACACACGTCAACACCACCTGCAAGCTGCTCCTGCTCGGCCACGCGTTCGACACGCTCGGCTGCAAGGTCGTGGGCCTGCGCACCGACAATTTCAATTTCCGGTCGCAGCGCGCCACCTGCTGCACGCGACGGCGCTCAACATGACGAACATGATCGGCATCGGACCGTTCATCACGATCCCGCTGCTGATGTCGGCGCTCGGCGGCCCGCAGGCGATGCTCGGCTGGGCCGTGGCGCTGATCATCGTGCTGTGCGACGGCATGGTATGGAGCGAGCTCGGCGCGGCGCTGCCGGGATCGGGCGGCTCGTTCGGCTACCTGCGGCACGCCTACGGCGCCGCGACCATGGGCCGGCTGATGGGATTCCTCTTCGTCTGGCAGTTCATCCTGAGCGGCCCCATGGAGATCGCGTCCGGATACATCGGGTTCTCGCACTACCTCGGCTACATCTGGAAAGGGATCAGCGCGCGGCAGACGATCCTCGTGATCACGGTGATCGGGCTCGTGAACATCGCCTTGCTGTATCGCCGCATCAAATCGATCGCCACGATCACCGTGACCCTGTGGATCGGCACGATTCTCACCGTCATCGTCGTGATCGTCACCGGCGCGCTGCACTTCGATCCGCGGCTCGCGTTCGATTTCCCGCCCGGCGCCTTCCACTTCTCGCTCGGGTTCTTGCTGGGGCTCGGCGCGGCCTCGCAGATCGGCGTCTACGATTACCTGGGCTATTACGACGTTTGTTATATCGGCGACGAGGTGAAGGATCCGGGGCGCGTCATTCCCCGCTCGATCCTGCTGAGCACGGTCCTGGTGGCGCTGATCTACGTGGCGATCAATTTCTCGATCATCGGCGTCGTGCCGTGGCGTGAGTTCGTGCCGGTGGAGTCGCACCCGCAATCGGATTTCGTGGTCTCCATCTTCATGGAGCGCATCTTCGGATCGCGCGTCGCCACCATCCTCACGGCGATGATTCTGTGGACCGCGTTCGGGTCGGTGTTCGCGCTGCTGCTGGGATACTCCCGCGTCCCCTACGCCGCGGCCAAGGACGGCTACTTCTTCCGGATATTCGCCCGGCTGCATCCGACGCACGGATTTCCCTACGTCTCGCTCATCGTGCTCGGCGTGCTGTCGATTCTCGCCGGCATGGTGTCCCTCGATACGGTGATCAAAGCGCTGGTCACGATGCGCATACTCGTCCAGTTCATCGGGCAGATCGGTGCGGTCACGTTGCTCAGGCGGCGTGCGCCGGATCTGCCGCGGCCCTACCGCATGTGGCTGTATCCGCTGCCCAGTCTGGTTGCGCTCCTCGGCTGGATCTTCATCTTTGCCACGACGCCGAAACTCGTGATGGCATTCGGACTCGGCGCGTTGCTGCTCGGCGTCCTGTGTTTTGTGGTGTGGTCGTGGAAACGACGGACGTGGCCGTTCGCGGAGGTGACATGACGAATGATATCAGCCGCCGCGATTTTCTCGCGGTGACGGCGACGATGGCGGCAGCATCGCAGGTCCCCATCGGTGCGATTACCGACCCGCCGCAAGGGCCGGCCAAGCGAGGAACGGTGGCGCTGTTTCAGGGCGACTCGATCACCGACAGCGGCCGCAATCGCAACGCGACTGAGCCGAACAGTGCCGGCGCGCTCGG
>QHUE01000305.1 GCA_003221825.1 Gemmatimonadota bacterium | reverse complement strand
CGTGCGGCGTGCTGGCGCAGAGCTGCTGCACCATCTGCAGGCGGGTCTTCAGGAATCCGCCGGTGTCGTCGCGCTCCTCGACCTTCACCACCCTGTCACAGGTGCGCCGCAGGAACGACTCGTACGTCGCGGAGATGTTGGGATCGATCACGGGGATGAACCGCAAGCCGACCAGGCGCGTGAATGCGGCCAGGGCGGAGGCAAAGTTCCCCGATGACGACTCGATCACGGTTGTCTCGGCACAGATCTCACCGCGCTCCGCCGCCCGCTTGAGAATCCAGAAGGCGGGGCGGTCCTTGATGCTGCCAACGGGGTTCACGTACTCGAGCTTGGCGAACAGCTGTAGCCCCTCGACGGCGAGCGGCACGTGCGGCGTGGGTCGCAGGATCTTGCCGAGCTGTGCCAGGCGTTCAACGAGGCTCGGGGCGCGCTGCGGCGTTCGCCGGACGGCCGGGGCGGCTGTCGCAGTCATCTAGAACTCGCCTCCCATGCTGAGCCTGACCAGGAGGTAGGTCGGCCGGTTCACCGCCGCGCGCACCGCGGGGTCGACGATGGTACTGAACTCGAGATGGGGGCCGACGTAGAACTGCTTCAGGTGGACCGTCAGCCACGTCGCCGCGCGGACGCGATCGAGCGTCGATTTGGCGACTGCGGCGTAGGCGTAGTTGAATCGCCACGACGCCCAGCCGGCGCCGAGCGAGCCGCCGATCACGAGCGGCGGCGAGATGCGTTGCTCGGACTCGATCCCGGCATCGACGAAGTACGCGCCCTTGTATGTCAGGACGTCCAGGCTCTGACGCGTGAACAGTTGGAATGGCCCCACGTCATACGACAGGTTCAACCAGCCTTCCAGCGAGCGGTCCCGGTCGGCGCTGAGCGCGTCATGGTAGAAGTACATCCTGAGGGCGGGCCCGACTGTGAGCCTTCCCAACTTGTGCTCGTGGGTCAGCTCCAGCTCGACGATCTGCGGGCGGGCGCCGTCCGTGGTTTGGGCGACCGCGAAGCTGCTCCACGCGGAGAACTCGGTGCCGCGTCCGGAGAACCACATCACCGGTTGCACGACGGGCCGGTCGTTGATGATGAAGCCGCGGTCTCCATGGCCTGAGCGAAACGCGATTTCGATGCCATATGTCATCCGTTGCGGGACGTCCTGTGCGACGGCGCGCGCGGCAGTCGTGCACGCGAGGAGTGCGAGCAAAGTGGGCTTGATCACGCGAGCTTTTTCCTACACCGATTTTTCGCGCGGAGGGGTGAGGCGCTGGCGCAACACCTGGAATTCATTGCAGCGACGCGATGTGTGACGTTTATAACTGCTTTGCGATACGGGTGTTACAGCGCGTGCGTTACCTCTCGCGTACGCCGTTCATCTTCACTGTTTCCCTCATCCGAAAAAAGTTCGTCGCGGGGCGATGGAACCTCTTTTTATTCCCCCTTTCACTTGTAGAGCGCAGGCGGCTTTGTCATCCCTCGCGCCTGCGGCGCTCGGGATGACATGCTCGGTTGGCCTACGAGAAAGGGAGAAGAATTAAGAGGGACAGTGTGCAGGATTCTGTATTACCTCTGAAAAGAATTGATGGTGGTCCGGAAGCCAAGGTTCATGATCTTCGTTGGCCATGCGCGTTTACTGCGTCTATGTCATGGCGAGTCGTTCACGCGTGCTCTACACGGGCGTCACGAATGACCTGGCACGGCGCGTCAACGAACACAAACAGGCCTGGCAAGACTTAGCGGAGGGCTGGTTCCCAACGCCACGGCTAACCCCCTAACTCCTTTTTTCTTGTAAGACGTACGGCGCATTGTCATCCCGAGTGCAGCGCGCGATAGCGCGCGTAGCGAGGGATCTGCTTTTCGTTGGGGTGCGGTGGCGATGTCCAAAAGCAGATCCCTCGCTGCGCTCGGGATGACAAGCGTGCTTGCTTCGCTCTATTAAGAAAGAAAGGGTCGAGGCAAGTCAGGGCGCGTAGCCGCTCGCGCGCAGAATCGCCTCCGGATCGTGCAGCTCGAGCAGCTCACGCACCGCTGCGCGCTTGTCGGTGGCGCGCGCGTAGTAGGCGCCGGCGATCCGGTAGCCCACCCAATAGCCGATGTCCACCGCGCCGTGGTTTTGTCCCGCCGGGACCATGCCGTTGTACATCCACATGCGGATTATCGAATCACTGGCTATTTCCATTTCGTCCTGGAAATCCACCCAGACGTCGTGCTCGTGCGCGCGGCCGTAGATCTGGCGCGGGGAATTGGCAGCCCACGGTCCCACGGCGAGCTCGGCGAGGAAATCGGCGATGCCTTCGCCGAGCGCGTGGCGCAGCAGCGTGTCGTGCTGGCCCTCTGGCGCGGGCTTCTGCTGGGTGTGCACCGCCTCGTGCACGACGAGCCCGACGAGCGATTCGAACGTATGCGTGGGAAAATTCTTCCGCGCCCAGTCGGGCAGCTCGTCGAGCGGCGTAGCGGGGTCGCTCGCACTCT
>QHUE01000304.1 GCA_003221825.1 Gemmatimonadota bacterium | reverse complement strand
GTGCGTCCGCGAGCGGAGCGAGCCAACGTTCTGCCATTGCTGCTTGAAGCCGCCGGTGCTATCGGGACTCCGGGCCGCCACAGAGAGGTCAACCAGGAGAATCTGGTCGCGGGTCGTCTTCTGAGCGTATGAATACTCGAGGGTGTACCGCCCGCCACCGAAGTCCATGTTGGTTCCCACCTCGAGCTCCGCCGAACGGGCGGGCTTCAGGAGCGGATTCCCCAGGATCTCCATGCTGAATCCGCCCGGTGAGACCGACAGGATTTGGTACTGATTGTCGTACGCCGGCCGCAGACCGGCTGTCCCGTAAGAGGCGCGCAGGCGCATTTCCTCGATGCCGGGAATGTGCATGTCCTGCGTCACGCGCCAGGCGCCCGAGACCCGATAATAGGTCGCCCAACGATTCTCGGGGCCGAAGAGCGAGGATCCATCGCGGCGCACCAGCCCGTCCAGGATGTAGCGGTCCTTGATGTCGAACGTGGTGACGCCGTAGAAATTCTCGTTCCTGATCCGCTGGTCCGTAGACAATGACGTGACGGTGGTCGCGTTGGTGCCAGTGCCGAATTCCGGCACGCGCGCAACCACGAACGCTCCGGCATTCGAGCCGAGGATTCTGTTGCGTTGGTTCTCGAAAACCGCGGCCAGCTTTGTCGTGTTCGTGATCTGGCCGAAGTGCCGGATCGCGGTCAGCGTCACGCCCGTGTTCGCTTGCCAATCGTTCCATGCCGACTGATTGAGCGATCCCTTCGTGGGCGTCCCCGAGGAGGTCAGGTAGCCGTAATCCTGCAAGTCGGTTCGCGACTGCGCCTCCTGATCGTAGCCAAATGTCCCCTCGGCCTGGAGCCACGGGTTTAGCCGCCAACGCATTTTCCCCGAGCCCGTGAACCGGTTCCGGTCTTGCTCAATGTGGTGGTTCGCCAAATCGTAGAGCGGGTTGAAGTCATTGGCCACATCACCGCTGAGAGGAACCTTGGCCACATATTTCGACCCATCAGGGTTGCAACAGGCCTCGATGTTCACGTCGGGCTGCAGGAACATCAGTCCGAAAAACGGCCCCGCCGAACCTTCCGCCGCACGACCATTCGTCGATGTGCCGTAAATTGGCCATTCTTGACCAGCGCGTCCCAGTGGTTGTAGTAGCGAGTGAAAGGATTGTTGGCGATTTGGTCTGGCTTCGTGACGCGCTTGCTTTTCGGGTTGAGACAATAGTTGCCGACCGGGTCGACAGTCCAAACCTCCGACTCGTCCTCGGGAGTCGAAGGATCGTCCAGCGCGAGGCCGGTGGCCGCGCAGAACCCGGCTGCTTGCTCGACGTACCACGCGTGATGGTGCGAGAACTGCATCACCGACGGCATGTTGTTGAAGCCACCCTCGAAGCGCGTCGTGACGCGCAGCCCGCCGTCGGGCAACGCGGCGCCGCGCTTGGTGAACACCTGCACGACGCCGTTCGCGGCATCGGAGCCGTACAACGCCGAGGCGGCGGCGCCTTTCACGATCTCGACGCGCTCGACGTCTTCACCCGCGAGGTCCGCGAGGCCGAAGCGCGTGATCACGCCGTCGACGATGATGAGCGGATCTTGCCGGCCGCCGATGCTCGTCGCGCCGCGGAGCCTGAGCGAGGGTTCCCCGCCCGGCTGCGCCGAGTTCGGAATGAGGCGGACACCGGCGACCTTGCCTTCGATTGCCTGGACTGCGCTGCCGCCCGGCACGGCCTGGAGCTGATCCTGACCGACCGTGGCGACCGTCATCGGTAGCTTCCGCCGGTCAGTCGCTTCGGCGACGCCCGTCACCACGACTTCCTCGAGCCGCAAGGGATCGGAGGCGAGCTGGAAGTTTTGCTCCTGCTCGCCGGAGGTGAGCGACACCGTGCGCGTCACCGGCTTGTGCCCGATGTAGCGCGCGGTGATCACGACCGCCTGGCCGTGCACCGCGGTCGCGCCGATCGTCAGCGTGTAGGTGCCGTTCGCGGCGGTGATCGCTCCGAGATTCGTGTTCGCCACCACGATGCTGGCACCGCCGAGCGCCTCACCTGTCTCCGAGGTGATCTTGCCCTTGATGACCGCCTCCTGCGCGGCCAGCGGCGCGGTGCTGAATGTGAGTGTAACGATTGCTGCGGCCACACTGGTGACCAGCAGCGTACCAAACTTACGTACGCGCATAAGCTGCCTCTCGTGTGAAGAGGGAAGGCGGAAGAGACGGCATTTCCAACTCGGGCAATGCAACTTTACCGACCCCCTTGGTCCACGTCCGACGGCCGGACGTGACGGCCTTACAGACTTCGGGGTTCTGCCATTGGCCGGACTAGCGCCAAGGCTCCATACTACCTTCTATTAGAAGTGACGCTAGAGGGGGATGTCAAGTCATGAGCTTCCCTGCCCGGTTCCAAGCCACGACGCTGCCGCTTGCGCTGGCGCTGTCGCTCGCGACCAGCGCCGCCTCGGCCCAGGGGACCATCCGCGGCAAGGTGGTCGATAGCGAAATGGGCTCGGCTCTGGCGGGCGCGACGGTTCGCATCGGCAAGAACGGCCCGGTGGTGCGGACCGACTCCGGAGGTCGCTTCACGGCGCAAAATGTGACGCCGGGGGTCCAGGAAATCGACATCAGGCAGATCGGTTTTGAAGAAGGCGTGTTCGATATCCGCGTCAGCGACGGCGCCGTTGTGGAAGGGGTCTTCCCGCTTGAGTTCAACGGGTTCGACCTTCCCGCTGTCGTCGTCGAGGCACGAGCCGAAGCCCTGGCGCCGCGCTACAGCGATTTCGAACGGCGGCGCAATCTCAAGCTGGGCTCGTTCCTGCGTTGGGACGAGCTGAAGAAGCGTGGCTACATGTCCATCGGTGATGCATTGCGCACGCTACCCGGCGTGCACATGCAGTGCGACCAGCAGCGGTTCGAATGTTTTGCCTACATCCGTACGCCGCAATGCCAACCCACCTGGTACGTCGACGGCCAGGAGGTGCATTCGTTCCATGAAGACACGCCGATTCGTGATGTCTATGGCATCGAAGTGTATCGGGGTCCGGGCGAGGTCCCGGCGGAGTTCGGCGGATCGAATGGCGCGTGCGGTGTGATCGTAGTGTGGACGAAATCGAAACCGTATCGCTGATTAGGGCGCCGTTCCCCCGCCCGGCACCACAATCCCTTCGAACGTAACCGACCGCGGGCTGATCAGTCCCGCCGTCAACCCCGTCACCAGCAAATCGCTCCAGCGGCTGCGCACCTTGATCCGCAGATTCGCCACACGCGCGCCCGTGCCCACCTGTCCGGCGAGGACGTCCTCGGCGTTGGGACGCGACGCGCCGGCCAATCCCCACAGCAGGAACACGGGATGTTTCGTGACGCGGAACGGCGTGCCTTGCGTCGGCGTGCGCGCCGATTCTGCCATCGACGTCGGCACGCCGAGGTCCGTGGCGTCGAAGGTCAGGGCGCAACCGCTCAGCGTGAGGGCCAGTGCGGCGAGGCCCGCGCGTGCGACAGGATGAATCACGAGTCTCCCGGGAGACAAAGGGGCGCGCCGCATGGTACGGCGCGCCCCAAAGCTACTGCCTCTTACATCCCGATGGGAGCCTTGAGGGCAACATGCGCTCCAATGCCGATGACCCCGCGAGTCGCGCTGCCGATCTTCTGGGAGTCATACGCAACGTGCAGGCCGAGCATCCCCAACCCGAGGTTTGCACCCACCACCCACCCGACGTTTGACTGCGTGCCGCTGACCCCGGACAGTTTGTTCCAGCGATTGCCCACGGACAGGTAGGGCTCGATGCTGAGTCCCGGTGTGGGCACGTTGACACTGATGCCCGCGCCCGCGACGATCGTCGTGATCTTGGGGTGGGTCACCGCCGCCGTGTCCGTCGCCGAGCTGCCCGTGCCGGCGCCGAGCTGGATGTTCACGGCCAACGGAATCAAACT
>QHUE01000303.1 GCA_003221825.1 Gemmatimonadota bacterium | reverse complement strand
ATCGTGAAACAGCACGACGCGCAGCGTGTCTCCCGGAAATTGCGTGCGAATCAAGTGCGTCAGCGCGAGCGCGACTTTCTTGGCCGGGGTGAACCGATCCTCGCCGTACAGAATCATCGAGTGCGAGCAGTCGAGCATCAGGACCGTCGCCGATGACGAGCGGTACTCGGCCTGGTGCACCATCAGGTCGTCGTACTCGAGGTTGATCGGGACGCCGAGGCCCTCGCGCTTCAGCGCGTGCGACAGCGTGGCGTTGACGTCGAGATTCAGGGTGTCGCCGTACTCGTAGCGCTTGCTCGCGGATTCGGCCTCGACGCCGGTCGCCAGATGCTCCGTCTCGTGCGCGCCGAAGCTCGATTTCCCGATACTCACCAGCAGGTGCTTGAGCGTTCTAAAGCCGAGAAAGTCGATGCCCTTGTCGGTGAGATTGAACTGCACCTGCTGCGCCGCCTCTTTCGCCATGCCGCCCGGGCCGAGGACGGGCTGCTGCGCGCCGGGCATCTTGGGCGCCTGTTGGAGATTCAGGTAGCCCTCGTCGATCAGCTTCTGCACGATCTGATCGAGCAGATCGGCGAGCTGTTTCTGCAGCTCTTGGTCCTTCTGGGCGTCGCCGGTCGATTCGCCGCGCAGCACGTTGAGCATGTCGGGCGTGAGCTGGCCCGAGTCCATCAGCGCCTGGAGAATCGCCTGGCGCAGCGCGTCGAGGGAGCGGTCGGGATCTTCCTCCCCGAATTCGCCCCAGAACGGATGGGAGTACGGTCCGCCCGCGAAGCCCGACTGCAACAGGAAGTCGGCGAGCTGATCGAGCAACGCCTGGAGGTTCAGCGTTTCGAGCAGACCGGGGACGTAGCGGGAGTAGGTCGTGTATTTCATCGGTCTACCCACAATGTCATGCGCTTGCGACCTTTCACGCAATGACCGACGCGGAAACGGGGGGAGCACGGCGCTACGGGCTTGGGGCCCTCGCCCACCGCAACTTCCGCCTCTTCTTCATCGGTCAAGGCATCTCCCTCGTCGGAACCTGGCTGCAGAACGTCGGCGAGGGATGGCTGATTCTCACACTCACCAACTCGCCGTTCTACGTCGGTCTCACCGCCGCGCTCAGCTCGGTCGGGGTGTTGCTGTTCAGCCTGTACGCCGGCGTGATCGCCGACCGCGTCGACAAACGTCGCGTGATCATCTACATGCAGCTGGCGTTCATGGTCGAGGCGTTCACCGTGGCGATTCTCGTCTCGACCCACGTCGTGGCGGTCTGGCAGGTGCTCGTGCTCGCGACGACCCTCGGCATCGCGAGCGCGTTCGACATTCCCATGCGCCAGGCGTTCGTCGTCGAGATGGTGGGCAAGGACGACCTGATGCACGCGATCGCGCTGAACTCGTCGCTGTTCAATGGCGCGCGCGTCATCGGCCCCGCGATCGCGGGGTTTCTGATCGGCGCCGTCGGCATCGCGTGGTGCTACTTCCTGAACGGCCTGAGCTACATCGCCGTCATCACCGGCCTGGTGCTGATGCGGCTTCCGGACAATCCTCGGGCCCCCAAGACGACATCCGCCTGGACCGGATTCCGGGAAGTGCTCGCGTACCTGCGGAGCGACCGGCGGGTGCGAACACTGATGCTCCTGACGGCCACGTTGAGCGTGTTCGGCTTCCCGTACATCGCCATGATGCCCGTGTTCGCGCGCGACGTGCTGCACCGTGGTGCAGCGGGTTATGGCGCGCTCACGTCTTCAATCGGAATTGGCGCGGTGATCGGGGCACTTGGCGTTGCATTTCGGTCCGGCCGTATCCGCCGGCGCGGACGGTTGATGCTCGTTGGGGGCACGGCGTTCGGCCTGCTGCTCATGGCGTTCTCAGCGTCGCGAGCGCTGGCCCTCTCCATGGTGCTGCTCGCGCTTACCGGCTGCGCGATGATTGTCAACAACTCGATCGGCAACACGCTGCTCCAAACGAGCGCTCCCGATCATCTGCGCGGGCGCATCATGGGGTTTTACTCGTTCGTCTTCGTGGGCATGGCGCCGTTCGGCGCGTTTATCTTCGGGCTCGTCGCCGAGCATGTCGGTGTACCGACGACCCTGGCGGCCGGCGGAGCGATCGTCGCGATCGCCGTTACGATCGCGGGGTGGCTGGTTCCCGAAATTGGAGCCGCCTGATTACAGCAACCGCCGCAGAATCAGCGAAACGGATAGCGAGTCGTTGCCACGACGCAGCCGTAGGGTTCGTCCTGCCCCCTCCTCTCTGAAGAGATCGCGTATCTCCCAAAGGCGCTGGCCGGTTACCGGCGTGCCATCTACTGCGAGAAGCTCATCACCCGAGCGAATGCCTGCGTCA
>QHUE01000302.1 GCA_003221825.1 Gemmatimonadota bacterium | reverse complement strand
CGGCCACGAGCGGGCGCGCGATCATCATCTGCGGCAGGCTGACCAGGTCCACGCCGACGAGCGTGCCCCAGACGAGGAGCGCGAGCAGGAGCTCGATGGGCAGGATCATGTGAACTCCCCGACCGGGACCGCGCGCGCCGTCGGTACGTCCTGGGCGGTCACGTCGACCCCGCGCGCCGCGAGCTGGCGCAGTTTCGCCGCCTCGTCGTCCGTCAGGTACACGAAGCGCAGACGCTCGGTGCGGCCGGCGCGGTGGTGGACGCCGCCCACGTTGAATCGCTTCACCTGGGGCACCCGGGCGGCGAGCGCCACGGCCGTGTCGACATCGCCTACGAGCAGGATCCCGACGCGCGGATCCGCCTCCCAGGCGGGCAGCAGGGCTGCCGCCTGCTCCACCGACGCGAAGACCACCTCGATCTGCGGCGGCACGCCCATCCGATAGAGGTCCTGCTCCCAGTCGCTGCTGCTCACCTCGTCATCCACCAGGACGATGAACGCGACGTCGAGCGGCTGCCCCCAGCCCACGACCACCTGGCCGTGGATCAGGCGGTCATCGATGCGGTACAGCGCGAGCGTCATGAAGCAGTGACGCGGATGGCTTTGGCGCCGGCGTCGACGGCTCGGCGCGCGGCTTCCGCCGGCGCGATGTCGCGATGGAAGACGAAATCGAGCAGCATGGCGAGGTTGACCCCGGTCACGACGGCGATATCTGCGCCTCCCTGCTTCGCGTAGCGGGCGGAGCTGGTGAAGCACGAGCCTCCCGGCAAATCCACGAATAGCACGGCGGGCCCGCCGCCGACCGCCTCGCGCAACCGCTGGCCGAGCGCTTCGGTGCCGCATCCCTCATTCGAGACGGCGGTGAGCACCCCCTCGATACCCGTGATCGCCGTAACCGCGGAGACGAGGGCCTGCGCCACCGCGGCGTGCGACACGATGACGCCCCGGAGGTCACTCATAGTCCTCCTCCAGGTACTGCTGGACCCCGCCCTTCTCGCGCATGCGGCGAATCAACCGTTCGTTGAACGCGGTGGCCGAGTCCACTCCGCTGTAGCGCAACAGGTGGTTCATGGCGACGACTTCACAAATGACCGTGAGGTTCTTGCCGGGATTGAGCGGGACGGTCACGAGCGGGAGCTCGATGTCGAGCAGCTCGGTGCGCTGCTGATCGAGACCGGTGCGGTCGTACTCGCGCGTGTTGTCCCAGTCCTCGAGCTGCACCACGACCTCGATGCGTTTTTGCTGCCGCACGGACCGGATGCCGAACAGCGCGTTGATGTCGATCAAGCCGACGCCGCGGATTTCCATGTAATGCCTGGAGATCTCGTGTCCCCGGCCGATCAGCACGTCGTTGCCGCGGCGCGTGACGTGCACGACGTCGTCCGCCACCAGACGGTGGCCGCGCTCCACGAGATCGAGCACGCACTCGCTCTTGCCGATCCCCGAGCGCCCACGGAACAAGAGGCCCACGCCGAACACATCGGCGAGCGAGCCGTGGACGGTCGTCCGGGGCGCGAACGCGTCGTCGAGAAATGGCTTGAGCCGCCGGTAGAACTCCGCCGTCTTGAGCCGCGTGCGGATCACGGGGATGCCCTTGTCGCGCGCCGCTACCAGCAGCTCCTCCGGCGCGTCCTGTCCCTTGGTGATGATCACGCACGGCAGCTCGTAGGACAGAAACGTCTGAATCGCCTTGTGGCGTGCCTTCGCATCGAGGGATGCGAGATAGGTGATTTCGGTCTCGCCGAGAATGTGAATCCGGTCGGTGCCGACAAAGCGTGCCGTGTACCCGGCCAACACGAGGCCGGGGCTCGACGCCTCGGGCGAACGAATCTCGCGGTCGAGACCCACTTCGGCCGTCAGCAGCTCGAGCTGCAGGGGATCGCCCTTGCGGGCGAGGAGATCGCCGACCTTGAGCCGGGGGGTCGTCGCCGGTGCGTTCACCGTGCCCCGGGCACCCTGGAGCGTCGCGCCGTGCGACGGGCACGCGGCGTCTCTTTCTCGTCGAGCAGCTGGCGCTTGACGCGCGCGATGGCGGCGTCGAGCGCCGAGCGGTGATCGGCCGCCTGCGATTTCGCGACATGGACCCGGCCGCGCGGCACATGCACCGCGATCTCGACACCTGCCTCGTCATGCTCCTCGGTGAAGATCACCTGCGCGTGATGCGGGCGCCGGACGAGCTTCGCGACCTTCTCGACGAGCTCCCTGGTGTGCGCGCGCAGATCGTTATCGATCTCCGTGTGGCGCGCGGTGATGGTGATGCGCATTCAGCGCTTCCTTTCGCGTTCGGCAACCGTTTGCTCGATGTGCGACAGCGTGGCGCGCGCGGCCGAGTCCCAGGACAGCCCTTCCGCAAACATGCGGGCGGCGCGGCCCAGGCGGTCCACCAACGCAGGATCGGCCGCGAGCGCGAGCATCCGATCCGCCAACGCCTGCACATCGCCGTGCGGTACCAGGTATCCCGTGACACCGTCCTGCACCGATTCGCGCAACCCGGGGCTGTCCGATGCCAGCGCCGGCGTGCCGCAGGCTGCGGCCTCGACGTTCGTGATCCCCCACCCTTCCTTCGGACTCGGGAATACAACCGCCCACGCGCGGCGCAACAGCGTCTGTTTCTCTTCCTCGGAGACGTAGCCGAGGAACCGGACTGCATCGGCCACGCGGTGCTCCGCGGCCAGCCGTTCGAGCCGCGGCCGGTCGTCACCCTGTCCGCAAATATCGAGCGTCATGTCGGGGCGTGCGGTACACGCGGCGGCAAGCGCACGGA
>QHUE01000086.1 GCA_003221825.1 Gemmatimonadota bacterium | reverse complement strand
CGGCGTTGAACACCGCGGTATTCACCGATGGCTCTTTCGTCTATGTGCCAAAGGGCGTGCGGTGTCCGCTGGAGCTGTCGACCTACTTCCGCATCAACGCGTCATCCACCGGCCAATTCGAGCGGACGCTCATCATCGCCGACGAAGGCAGCTACGTCAGCTATCTCGAAGGCTGCTCGGCGCCGATGCGCGACGAGAACCAGCTGCACGCGGCCGTCGTCGAGCTGGTCGCGCTCGAGCGGGCGACGATCAAGTACTCGACGATTCAGAACTGGTATCCGGGCGACGAGGAAGGCAAAGGCGGGATCTACAACTTCGTCACCAAGCGCGGCAAGTGCGCCGGGGCGAACTCCAAGATTTCCTGGACGCAGGTGGAGACGGGATCCGCAATCACGTGGAAATATCCGGGCTGCATCCTCCAGGGCGACAACTCGATCGGCGAGTTCTACTCGGTGGCGGTGACGAGTCACAAGCAGCAGGCCGATACCGGCACCAAGATGATTCACCTCGGCAAGAACACGCGCTCGACGATCGTGTCGAAAGGCATTTCGGCGGGCCGCGGGCAGAACACGTATCGAGGGTTAGTGAAGATCATGAAGGGCGCCGAGGGCGCGCGAAACTATTCGCAGTGCGACTCGATGCTGATCGGCGACAAGTGCGGCGCGCACACCTTCCCGTACATCGACGTCCGCAACAGCACGGCGATCATGGAGCACGAGGCGTCGACGTCGAAGATCGGCGAGGATCAGATCTTTTATCTGCGCCAGCGCGGCCTCTCGTCCGAGGACGCCGTGTCGATGATCGTCAACGGTTTCTGCAAGGAAGTGTTCAAGGAGCTGCCGATGGAATTCGCCGTCGAAGCGACGCGGCTGCTCGGAATCAGCCTGGAGGGAAGTGTCGGGTGAAAAAGGGAAACGTGTTGCTCGCGGTCAAAGGTCTGCGCGTCGCCGTCGCCGGCAACGAGATCCTCAAAGGCGTCGACGTCACCATTCGCGACGGGGAAGTCCACGCGATCATGGGACCGAATGGGTCGGGCAAGAGCACGCTCGCCCAGGTGCTTGCCGGTCATCCGGCGTACACCGTGCTCGCCGGGACCGTGACCTACCAGGGCAAAAATGTCCTCGACATGAAACCGGAGGAGCGTGCGCGCGCCGGCGTCTTCCTCGCGTTCCAGTATCCCGTCGAGATTCGCGGCATCACGAATTCCTATTTCCTGCGGTCGGCGCTGAACGCGCTGCGCCGGGAGCGCGGGGAAGCGGAGCTCGATCCGATCGACTTCCTCCAGTTTCTCGAACAGAAGCTCAAGGCCATCGGCTTGGACGACTCGATGATGAACCGTCCGGTCAACGAAGGGTTCTCGGGCGGAGAGAAAAAGCGCAACGAGATCCTCCAGCTCGCCGTGCTCGAGCCGCGCCTCGCGATCCTCGACGAGACCGACTCGGGGCTCGATATCGATGCGCTCAAGACCGTCGCGCAGGCGGTCAACCAGCTGCGTAACCCGGAGCGCGCATTCCTCATCGTGACCCACTATCAGCGCTTGTTGAACTACATCACGCCCGATGTGGTGCACGTCCTGGCGGACGGCCGGATCGTCAAGTCAGGTGGGCCCGAATTGGCCCAGGAACTCGAGGCGCGTGGCTACGATTGGCTGCGTGATGGCGTAATGGTGTCGTGACGATGGCAGTGAAAACAGGCTCCGTAGAACGGCTCGTCGGCTCCTACCACGCGTGGGCGTCGAATGGCGCGTCCCGCGCTCCGGCCTGGCTCACCGAGCTGCGCGCCGGCGGCATCGCCCGCTTCGGCGACCTGGGGTTTCCGAACATGAAGCAGGAGGCGTGGCGCTTTACGAGCGTCGCGCCGATTGCCGAGGGAACGTTCGCGCTGGCGAAGGCGCCGACGCGCGTCCCCACGCTCGACGACATCCGCCCCTTCTTGTTGCTCGAGGCTGGACCCCGTCTTGTTTTTGTTGACGGTTTTTTTCAACGCTCTCTCTCGACGCCTTTCCTCGACGATGTTCAAAGCCTTGCCCACGTCGTGACCCATCGACAGGATCTCGTGCGCCAGCATCTCGGCCAGTATGTCGCAACGCAGGACCGGCCGTTCGCCGCGCTGAATACCGCGTTCGTGAGCGACGGCGCGTTTGTGCACGTGCCGGCCAAGGCGACGATCGCTGAGCCGATCCAGCTGCTGTTTCTGGCCACCGGCAACCAGGTTGTCACGCATCCGCGCAACCTCATCGTGATCGAGCGGGAAGCCCGTGCGGCGATCGTCGAGACGTACGCCTCGCTGGCGCAGGACGTTTACTGGACGAACGCGGTCACGGAAATCAGCGCCGGCGACGGTGCGCGCGTCGATTTCCATCGCGTCCAGCGCGAAAGCTCTCGAGCGTATCACGTCGCCGCGACGCAGACGCATCAGGGTCGCGACAGCACCGTCAATTTCCACGCGGTGGCATTCGGAGGCGCCCTGGCGCGTCACGATATCGGCGCAGTGATGGCGGGTCCGGGTGGCAGGCTAATCCTGAACGGCCTGTACCTGCTCGACGGCGCGCAGCACGCCGACCATCACACCACGATCGATCACGCCGCGGACCACTGTGACAGCCACGAATACTTCAACGGCGTGCTCGACGGCCGCTCGCGCGGCGTCTTCACCGGGCGCATCATCGTCCGCCCCGGCGCGCAGAAGACCGATTCGAAGCAGACCAACAACAACCTGCTGCTCTCGGGCGAAGCGCACGCCGACAGCCAACCGCAGCTCGAGATCTACGCCGACGATGTGAAGTGCACGCATGGCTCGACGGTGGGACCGCTCGATCCGCGCGCGCTCTTCTATCTGTGCAGCCGCGGCGTCGGCGAAGACGACGCGCGGCGACTGCTGACCTACGGCTTCGCCGCCGAGATTCTTGGCCGCATGGAGGTCGCGCCGCTGCGCGCGCAGCTCGATGCCATCGTGCGGGGTCGCCTGGCGCAGCCATGAGCGACCTCGGCGACCTGTATCAGCAGGTCATTCTCGATCACAATCGCAATCCCCGGAACTTCAAGCGCCTGGAAGCGGCGAACCGCACCGCCGAGGGCAACAACCCGCTGTGTGGCGACCGCATTCAGCTGTACGTCCAGCTCGACGGCGACGCGATCCGCGACATCGGCTTTCAGATGCCCCAGGGATCGGGGTGCGCGATCTCGAAGGCGTCGGCGTCGCTGATGACGGAGGCGGTGAAGGGCAAACCGGTGAAGGACGCGGAGACGATGTTCGCAGCCTTCCGCGACATGCTGGCCGGCGGCGCGAACGCACCGGGGAAGCTCGCGGCGTTTTCCGGCGTGCGCGCGTTTCCGAGCCGTATCAAGTGTGCGAACCTCGCCTGGCACGCGCTGCACGCCGCGTTGCAGAACCAGGCTGAGCCCGTGACCACCGAGTCGGCCAAAGACTTCTGATGCTCGACACCGCCAGGATCCGCTCCGACTTCCCGATTCTCGCGCACAAAGAGAACGGCCAGCGGCTCGTCTACCTCGATAACGCCGCCACCAGTCAGAAGCCGCGGAAGGTCATCGACGCGATCGTGCACTACTACAACTTCCACAATGCCAACGTGCATCGCGGCGCCTACGCGCTGGCGGTCGAGGCGACCGAGGCGTATGAGGCGGCCAGAACGGCCGTGGCCCGGTTCGTGAATGCCTGGGCGCGCGAGGGCGTGGTTTTCACCCGCGGCACGACCGAGTCCATCAACCTCGTTGCGGCGTCGTGGGGCCGGACCAACGTCAAAGGCGGTGACACCGTGGTGGTCACCGCCATGGATCACCACTCGAACATCGTTCCGTGGCAGATCCTGTGTCAGGAAAAGGGCGCCACCCTGCGGATGGTGGAGATCACCCGGGACGGGCGTATCGATTTGGCCGACTTCGGGCGGGCCCTCGAGGCGAAGCCCAAGATTGTCGCCTTTCCTTATGTCTCGAATTCGCTCGGGACCGTGAATCCCGCCGCCCAGCTCAGCAAACTGGCCCATGCGGCGGGGGCGGTGACCGTCGTAGACGGGGCGCAGTCCAGCCCGCACCTCCGGGTGGACGTCCAGGCGCTCGACTGCGACTTCTATGCGTTGTCCGGCCACAAGATGCTCGGCCCCATGGGAAGCGGTGCCCTGGTCGCCAAGCCGGCGCTGCTCGAGGCGATGCCCCCCTACCACGGTGGCGGCGAGATGATCGAGCGAGTGTGGGACGACCGGTCGAGCTGGAACAAAATCCCCCACAAGTTCGACAACGATCCTGGACAAGGACGGCGTCTGCATTCGCGCCGGCCATCACTGTACCCAGCCGCTGATGCGTCGGCTCGGTGTGGCAGCGACCGCTCGTGCGTCGTTCTACATCTATAATGACGTCGACGACATCGACGCGCTGGTGACTGCGGTTCGCAAAGCCGGTGAGTTATTCGGCGTACCAGCCTAACCGCCCGTCCCCCCCTTCCCCCTTCCCCCGTCCCCCGTCCCCTTTAGCTTGTGGGGGCCATGGCTGATCCCGTCATCGTTGATCGCGTCACCAAGCGCTTCGCGGGACATACTGCGGTTGAGGCGCTTTCGCTGAGCGTCCCGTCCGGCATCATCTACGGCTTGCTCGGCCCGAACGGCGCCGGGAAAACCACCACGCTGCGCATGATCATGGACATCTACGAGCCGGATTCCGGCACGGTGCGATTGTTCGATCAGGTCGGCGGTGGGCGCACGAATTCCGCCCGGATCGGATATCTGCCCGAGGAGCGCGGGCTGTATCCGCGCATGCGCGTCCTCGACGTGCTCGTGTTTCTCGCGGAAGCAAAAGGGGTATCGCGCCGCAGCGCGCGAGCCAAGGCGATCGAGTGGCTGGAGCGGCTCGGGCTGTCCGACTGGCGGATGCGCAAGGTTTCCGATCTGTCCAAGGGCATGCAACAGAAGGTTCAGTTCATTTCCACCGTGCTGCACGATCCCGATCTGGTGATTCTCGACGAACCGTTCTCCGGGCTCGATCCTGTGAACTCGCAGGTGCTGCGCGACACCGTCGTCGACTATCGGCGGCGCGGCAAGACCGTGCTGTTTTCGACGCACATCATGGAGCATGCGGAGAAGCTGTGCGACCGGCTGTGCATCATCGCGCGCGGCAAAAAGCTGATCGATGGAACGCTGGCCGAGGTGAAGGGCACGCACGGCGGCAAGCATGTGATCGTGGCGTTCGATGGCAATCAGGGGAACGCGCGCCAGATCTTCGCGGACCGGCGGCTGGTGGCCAAGATCCAGGATTTCGGCCAGCAGGCGGAGCTCGAGCTCGCGCCGGGGGCCGACGCCCAGGAGGTCCTCAAGGCGCTCGTCGATTCCGGCGCCCGCCTCGCGCGGTTCGAGCTGGCGAGTCCCTCACTGCACAAGATCTTCGTGGACCTCGTCGGCCCGGAGGCCGCGACGGCGGCAGCGACCGGCGGCGGCAACGGAGGCTCCCGTGCATAAAGTCTGGGCGGTCATTCGCCGCGAGTTCGTCGAGCGCGTGCGCACGAAGTGGTTCTGGGTTTCGGCGATCCTGGGGCCCGTGCTCTTCGCCGGGATCATCGTCTTCCAGATCGTCCAGTCGATGGGCGGAGCGGTCCGCAACGTCGCCGTCGTGGATTCGACCACCGGGGGATTGGGCAACCGCGTGCTCGACGCGTTGTCAGCGAGTGGCTCATTCCGCGCTACCCTCGTGCCGGCTGGTCCGGCTGTCATCGATTCGCTGAAGGATGAGGTGGAGGCGAAACACCTCAACGGTTTCTTGATCGTCTCGAACGACCTCGTGGAGACTGGCCGGGCGGAGTACCAGGCATCGAATCTCGGGATGCAGACGATTGAGAACCTGCAGCGCACGCTGGGACGTCTGGTCGTCAAGGAGCGGCTCGAGCAGAAGGGCGTGAATCCGGGCGTGGTGGACTGGGCACAGATTCGAATCACGTTGGACCAGAAGAAGTGTGGCCGTGCGGGATGTGTCGCGGAGAGCGCGGCACAATCGTTCTTCGTCGCTTACCTCATGGCGATTTTGCTGTTCATGGCGATCCTGCTCTATGGCGTGAACGTGATGAGCTCGGTCTTGGAAGAGAAAACGACGCGCATTGTTGAAGTCGTCGTGTCGTCGGTGCGACCGTTCCAGCTGATGCTCGGCAAGATTTTTGGGGCCGGTTCCGTTTCCTTCTTCCAATTTGTGATCTGGGGTGTTTCAGCGCGCGTCCTGCTGTTGCTGCGTGGTCCGATCGCCCGGGCGTTGGGGGCGGATCCCGCCGCGGCGCAGACGATGGTGTTGCCACACATCCCCGCTTCCACCCTGGCCGTGTTCATCGCATTCTTCCTCGGGGGCTTTCTGCTTTACTCGGCGATGTTCGCGGCGGTGGGCGCGATGTCGAGCAATGAGCAGGAGGCGCGCCAGGCGCAGCAACCGGTGACGTACCTGCTAATGATTTCTTACCTCTCGATTCTGGGACTGACGAACGATCCCAACTCGACGTTCGCGCGGACGCTCTCGCTCGTGCCATTCACCACGCCGATCGCGACGCCAGTCCGGTGGACAGCCGGCAGTATGCCGACGTGGGAGCTGGTGATGTCGCTGGTAATACTCGCGATTGCGATCGTGGGTGTGACGTGGGTCGCCTCACGGATCTATCGGGTTGGGATCCTGATGACAGGAAAGCGGCCGAATTTGAAGGAACTGGTGAGGTGGGTCAGAACTGCCTGACGGACTAGGACAGGCAAAGACTAGGCCACAGACGCACCGCGGTCTCGAGTTAACGGGGTACGGGTTGAGATGAAATGATTCGGTCATTGTGCCGTTCTCGATTACCCTCCTGAAATGCCGAATCACCACACACTAAAAGCGTGGCAGCATGCCGAGAGGCTCGCCGTTGAGTGCTCGAAGGTCGCCCAGCGATTTCCGGACTTCGAGCAAGGGCGACTCGCCGATCAACTTCGTAGAGCCTCCTACAGCGTCCCATTGAACATTGCTGAAGGATCGACCCGAAGGGGTACGAGAGACTATCGAAGGTTTCTCGACACGGCTTGGGGGTCACTCGCCGAGGTGCAGACTGCGCTTACCATGGCCCGTGATATTGGCTATCTGAGGCCAGCTGAGTACGGACGCCTGGAGGCCCTCGCAACGGAAACGAGTAAGACACTGTTTGGATTGCTACGAAAGATCAGCCAGGCTGTCGATCGTCCCAAACCCCGTTGACTGTGGCCCGCGGCTGCGTCTGTGGCCTAGCCGTTGCCGGTCCTCGCTTTGTAGTTTCTCTCCATGTCTGACTTTGAGGTCATCGTGGTTGGGGGTGGTCATGCTGGCACTGAGGCCGCTGCCATTTCGGCGCGCCTCGGCGTCAAGACTCTGCTGCTCACGTCCGTCTTGGACACGATCGGGCAGATGTCCTGCAATCCCGCCATCGGTGGGATTGCGAAGGGTACCGTCGTCCGCGAGGTCGACGCCCTCGGCGGTCTCATGGGCCGCGCGGCCGATCGCGCAACGATCCAGTTCCGCATGCTCAATCGCTCCAAGGGTCCCGCCGTCTGGGCGCCGCGCGCGCAGTGCGACCGTACCCTGTATCGCCGCGCGGTGCGCTCGCTCCTCGAGCAGTTTCCTGCCCTCGAGCTGTCGCAGGGCATGGTCACAAACCTGCTCTTCGATTCCCACTGCACACGGATCACCGGGGTCGAGACGGGAGACGGACGCCGTTTCACGGCGCGAGCCGTCATCATCACTGCCGGGACCTTTCTCCGCGGGCGCATCCACCTCGGCACAGACACGCAAATCCCAGCTGGCCGCGCGGGCGATCAGCCGTCCGTGGAGATGGCACAAGTCATTGAAACTATTGGACTTACAGTAGCGCGCTTCAAGACCGGCACTCCCCCCCGCATCGATGGTCGCTCGGTGAATTGGAGCAAAGTCGAGCGGCAGGACGGCGATAGCGGCGAGTTTCGCTTCTCCGTGCACGAGCGGGTCGAGCGGCCGCGTCAGGTGCCATGCTGGATCACCTGGGCCGGCGAAGAGGTGAAGCAAATCATTCAGCGGCATCTGAAGGAGTCGGCGCTTTACGGCGGAGCAATCAGCGGCCGCGGCCCGCGCTACTGTCCGTCCGTCGAGGACAAGATCGTGAAGTTCCCGGCGGCACAGCGTCATCAGATCTTCCTCGAGCCGGAAGGTCTCGACACGAATGAGCTGTACGTCAACGGTCTCTCCACTTCCCTGCCCGTCGCCGTCCAGCTGGAATTCCTGCACGCTGTCCCGGGGCTCGAGAGCGCCCGGATGACCCGCCCCGGCTACGCGATCGAGTACGACTACTATCCGCCGACCCAGCTTACGCCCTGGCTCGAGGTGAAGACCGTCGAACATCTCTTCTTCGCCGGACAGATCAACGGCACGACGGGCTATGAGGAGGCAGCGGGACAAGGCGTTGTGGCCGGCATCAACGCCGTGCGGCGGATCCGCGGCGCCGAGCCCGTGGTCCTGGGGCGCGACGATGCCTACGTCGGGGTGCTCGTCGATGACCTGGTGACGCGCGGCGTGGACGAGCCGTATCGGCTGTTCACATCGCGGTCCGAGTTCCGGCTGCTGCTCCGCCAGGACAACGCACTGAGACGTTTGCTTCCCCTCGCCGAGCGGCTCGGTCTGCTGACGGACGGCGAGGTGCGCGCCGCGGAGCGGCGCCTCGCCGACGAAGAGTCAGCGCTGCAGCTCGCGCGCGATACCGCGATCACGCCGGCTCAGGCCGCTGGGCCGCTGGCGGAGAGCGGCACGACGCTGAATGAGGGTGACCGCATCGCCGTGGTCGCCAAGCGGCCAGGAGTCTCGCTCGGCGCGTTGTTCGCCGCCGCCGGCGTTGGTGGAGACATGCCGACCGAGGCGGTGATCGCGGCGGAAATCGAGATCAAGTACGACGGCTATTTAGCGCGAGAGCGCGAAGCCGCCGCACGGCTCGCGGAGTTGGCGTCGTTCATGTTGCCCGTTGACCTTCCCTATCTCGAGCTCCGGACCCTGGCGACCGAAGCGCGTCAAAAGCTCGCTCGCGTCCGTCCCAGCTCACTCGCGCAAGCCGCGCGCGTTCCCGGCGTCACGCCAAGCGATCTCCACAACCTGGTGCTGGAAGCAACTCGCTGGCGTCGGAGGGTGGCCTAGACGTTCATTGTTGCAGTTCCACGTGAAACTTAAGCTCTTCCGTTTCACGTGAAACGAACGTATATTGGACTCGCCCCAATTCACGAGCTATATAACTCATTGTTAAATAACGACTTATAATGTCACGTGTAATCGCGATCGCCAATCAAAAAGGCGGCGTCGGCAAGACAACGACCGCCGTGAACCTCGCAGCCTCGCTCGCGACGGCTGAGCGAAAGACACTGCTCATCGATGCCGATCCGCAGGGCAATTCCACGAGCGGCGTCGGCATCGAGCGAGATCGCATCCGCAAATCGCTTTACGAGGCGCTCATCGACGGCGCGTCGCTCGCCCAGTCGCGCTTCCCGCATGTGCATTTCCCGTGTCTCGACGTCGTCCCCGCCACCCAGGACCTGGTCGGCGCCGAGCTCGAGCTCGTCAATCAGCGCGCGCGCGAGACACGCATGCGCGACGCGTTGCGGGACCTGCGCGATGAATACGGCTACGTGATCATCGACTGCCCACCGTCGCTCGGCCTCCTGACGCTCAACATGCTGACCGCGGCGGACAGCGTCATCATTCCGATTCAGTGCGAGTACTACGCGCTCGAGGGTCTCTCGCAGCTGCTCAACACCGTCAAGCTTGTGCAGCGCAATTTCAATCCAGCGCTGGCCATCGAAGGCGTGCTGCTGACCATGTACGACGCGCGCCTCAATCTCTGCAAGCAAGTCGCTGAGGAAGCCAAGGAGTATTTCGGCGGCCGCATGTTCCAGGTCACGATCCCGCGCAACGTGCGCCTCGCCGAAGCGCCGAGTTTCGGAAAGCCGATCGTGCTGTACGACGTGCAATCGGTTGGAGCGAAGAGCTACCTGGCGGTCGGCCAAGAGCTGATTCGCCGAGTCGAGCAAGACGCGCCACCCTCACCAAGCCTCCCCGCTATTGAACCGCAGCCGGAGGTGTCCGCATGACGGAAACCGCCGCAGGAAGACGGCGCCTCGGTCGTGGGCTCGAGGCGCTCCTCGGACCGAGTCGGGAGGAAGCCGAGCGGGAGGGGAGCCTGGTCGAGCTCCCGATCAAGGACATCCGGCCCAACCCGTTCCAGCCGCGCAAAACGGTGGATCCCGCGGCGCTGGAAGAGCTGGTGTCGTCGATCAAACAAGCGGGACTTCTGCAGCCGATCGTCGTCCGGCGCGCCAATGGGGGGAGCACGTACGAGCTGATCGCCGGCGAACGCCGGCTGCGTGCCTGCCAGCAGCTCGGGTGGGAGCGCATTCCGGCTGTGCAGCGCGAGGCGGATGATCGCACCCTGCTCACGCTGGCGCTGATCGAGAACCTGCAGCGCGACGACTTGTCGCCTGTGGACGAGGCACGGGGCTATGAGCGCCTCATCGCGGAATTCCAACTCGCGCAACAGGACGTGGCGGACGCCGTGGGTCGCGACCGCTCGACGGTCGCGAACGCGCTCCGCTTGCTGAAGCTGCCGGAAGTGGTGCTGCAGATGCTGCACGAAGGACAACTGTCGGTCGGCCATGCGCGCGCGCTGCTCGCGCTGGAGGATCCGCGCATCGTCACGAACCTCGCGCGCGAGGCGGTCGCACAAGGCCTGTCGGTTCGCGAGGTGGAGGATCGCGTGCGCGGCGGACGCGCACCCGAGCGCCGGCCGCGGATGAAGCGCGGCGTCGGCGCCGCTCCCGAAGTCCGGCGCGTCGAAGACGCGCTGCGCCGGCGGCTCGGTACCGACGCGCGCGTCACGTTGCGCGCCAAGGGCAAAGGACAGATTCATCTGTCCTTCTATTCGAACGACGATCTCGCGCGCCTCCTCGAAGTGATCCTCGGCGCGCCATTCGACGGATGACGAAGGGAAAGCGCGGCACTCGCGCTGTCACGATCGTCATCCACGCGGATGGCGATCTCGAATCCAAGCAGTACCGCTTCCCTCGTTGGGCCGTCGAGGCGGGGAAGTGGGGCGCCGGCGCGATTGCAGTTTCGATCGTGTTGTTCTTCGCGTTATACGGACCAATCACGCGTAACGCCCTGCGTGTGCCCGGACTCGAGCGCGAGGTCTCGCGGCTGCGGGTCGAGAACAGCCGCGTGCAACAGCTCGCATCCGCGTTGAATCGCGCGGAAGCGAACTATCAGGAGCTGCGCCAAATGCTCGGCGTCAAAGCGCCACCCGTGACGCGCAGCGGCACCGGCGTGTCGGGTGCGGGCGGGAGTGTTGCGCGCGATGCCGACTTCCGAGGGCTCATGCGTGCCGTGCCGATCCGAGCGGTGCGCCCAGGCGGCGGCAACCGCTTTGAAACGGCGGCGTCCATCCCCTCGCATTGGCCGCTGGACGTGCAGGGGTTCGTCACGCGTGGTCAGGTGCGCCCCGGTGTCGTGGACGAATCTCATCCCGGCATCGACATTGCCGTCCCGCTCGGGACGCCGGTGCGGGCCTCCGGAGGAGGCTCGGTGACCGCGGCCGGCTATGACGCCGACTACGGCTTATTCGTCCTCTTGCGGC
Source organism: Gemmatimonadota bacterium (assembly GCA_003221825.1). GTDB lineage: Bacteria > Gemmatimonadota > Gemmatimonadetes > Gemmatimonadales > GWC2-71-9 > 20CM-2-65-7. The sequence continues at coordinate 18,207 of QHUE01000086.1, read as the reverse complement.
ATCCGTCCGGGTATGAGACGATGTATGGTCACATGTCACGGCTGGTCGCCGCTGAGGGCGACGAAGTTCAGGCCGGACAAGTGATCGGTTTGTCGGGCAACTCAGGGCGATCTACAGCTCCGCATTTGCACTTTGAGATTCGACGCGACAACAAGTCGGTCGATCCGCTCGGTCTCGTGAAGGAGGGAAGCTGATGGCGGTATTCTCCGAGAAGGGCGCAGGATCCGGCCCCGTTCGTGATGGGGTTCCGGGGCTATCCATCATCGGCGCCGGGATGCGCGTCGTCGGCGACATCTCAGCGGACGGCGTCGTGAAGATCGAAGGCTCCGTGAATGGGACGGTGCGTGCGGCGAAGCAGGTCCTGGTCGCGCGGGGCGGGGGAGTCGAAGGCGATGTCGTGAGCCGGGAAGCGATCATCGGGGGCGAGGTGCGCGGCGCGATCTACGCCGAGGAACGGGTCGAGCTCCAGGCGACGAGTGTGGTCCACGGCGACGTGCACACCAAAAAACTCCTCATCCAGGAAGGCGGGGAGATCAACGGCGTGCTGCGGATGGGGGAGGATGCCGGTCAGCCGCCCCAGGTCGCTCAGCGCAGCGGTCAGGCCCTGGCTCGAGCGTAGAGATATCCACACGACTGCCTGACCCCCATGTGGATTCTCTAAATGATTGCTATACAAAGCATTATATAGGCCGTCTATGTGGAAAGTCGCGTCGCTGCTCCGATACTGTGCTTACGGTGTCTTGAGTGCGCCTAGACAGTTTGGTCCGTTTTCTCGATGACTACTTGCGCATCGCCGAGGAGGTCGCGGACGCCCCCGAGGCGCTGAACGGTTTGCAGGTCAGCAACTCCGGTGACGTCAGCCGACTGGCCGCCGCTGTAGATCTCTGCGAGGCCACGGTCCGACAAGCCGTCGAGCAGCACGCCGACTGTCTGCTGGTCCATCACGGAATGTTTTGGGGTGGTCTGAGGCCGCTCGTTGGTCCCGCCTATCGTCGGGTTGCTGGACTCATCAAAGGAAACATTGCGCTGTATGCTGCTCACCTGCCTCTGGATCGCCATCCCGAGGTCGGCAACAATCGCGTGCTCGCGCGCATGCTCGACATCAAGGTGAGCGGCGATTTCGGATCGTATCACGGAGCGCCGGCCGGAGTCTGGGGCACATACAGCGGCAAGCGCGACGAGCTCAGCTGGGCGCTGACCAAGGCGCTCGGCACCGCCCCCCGGCTGTTCCCGTTCGGTCCCGAGCGCGTGCAGCGCGTCGGCATCGTGACGGGAGCGGGTGGATCGTTGATACCGCAGGCCGCCCTGGCGGGGCTCGACACCTTCGTGACCGGCGAGGGCCAGCACTGGACCTTTTTCGACGCTGAGGAGCTCGGCGTCAATGTTTTCTACGCCGGCCATTACGCCACGGATACCGTCGGCGTCAAAGCACTGGCGGAGCACGTCTCCAAGCAGTTCGCTTTGCCCTGGGTGTTTCTGGACCATCCTACCGGGTTGTGAACCCGCGACGCGTGCTGGCCGTGCTGGCCACCGCCGAGCTCCTGGCGATGGCACCCTGGTTCAGTGCGTCGGCCGTTGCACCCACGCTCGCCCGCGTTTGGCAGCTCTCGTCCCTCGGCACCTCGTGGCTGACAATCTCTGTGCAGCTGGGTTTCGTCGCCGGCGCGTTGGTGAGTGCGATCTTCACGCTGGCCGACCGCCTCTCGGCGCGGCGTCTGGTCGCCGGCGCCGCGGCGCTCGCGGCCGCTGCGACGCTCGGAGTGGCGGCGTCCACAGGCATAGGAGCGGGGATCGTCTGCAGACTCCTCACCGGCGCCGCCTTGGCCGGCGTCTACCCGCCCGGAATGAAGATCGCGGCGGGATGGTTTAAAGAAGGAAGAGGTTTGGCGATCGGCATTCTGGTTGGCGCGCTCACCCTCGGCTCGGCCAGCCCGCATCTCGTGCGTTGGGCGGTTTCGCCGGCGGCATGGCGCGTCGTGATGGTGGTGGCGGCGGTGAGCGCGATCGCGGGCGGGCTGCTGGTGCTGCTTGTGCCAAACGATGGACCATTCGCCGCCCCCTCGCCGCCGTTTTCCCTCGCCGCCGCTCCTCGGATTCTGAGAGACCGCGCCGTCGCGCTCGCCAACCTTGGCTATCTCGGCCACATGTGGGAGCTGTACGCCATGTGGACGTGGATGGCTGTGTTCGTCGCAGCCAGCGAGCACGCGCGCCGCGGCGCGCAGGCCGACGTGACGGGACTCGCGGCGCTCGTGACGTTCGCGGTCGTGGGCAGCGGCGCGGTCGGATGCTGGATCGGCGGAAAGTACGCCGATCGCTGGGGCCGCACGCTCGCGAGCTGGCGCCCCGGGATTACGTCGGCACGGCCTTGACGCTGCAAACCAGTCTCGGCTTTCTGCTCACCTGTGCGACCATTTACCTGTTGCCCAGGGTCGCGGCACTCATCGGCTGGCGTTGGAGCATGAGCGTGCTGGCGATCGGACCGGCGCTCGGGGTCTGGGCGATGCTGGCCTTGCGTCGACGCCCCGAGGCGGTGGCGCTGGCCGGCGGGGCGCGCTAGGGAAGAACGAACACCCCAACCTCGCCGTCGTAATCGTCCGTGCTGCGCGTCGTACCGGCGGGCGCCATCCAGGGGCCACCGTCTCGCCGGACGTTGATGCGGTGGACGCCACGAGCAATCCGGAATGTCGCCGTCCAGACGTCGCGATTTCCCGGACTGCGGTTCAGCGCCACAGGCTGCCAATCGGTGAAATCGCCAATCACGTCGACGGATGTCGCGCCAGTGGCGTAGAGTGTGATGCGGACGTCGTCAGCCGCTCGGCGCTCGATCTCCAGCCGCGGGTCGCCCGCGGCGGAGCCAGATCCGTTGGAGTGGACATCGACCGGCAAGGCCGTCGCTGGCCGCCGGAGTGCGATTGTCCCGAAGCGCAGCGCGACCGTGACATACCGACCCGCAATGCTGCCGCTGACGACGTCGGTCGGATAGCGACCGGCTGAGGCCACGAACGCGGCTTGCGGGGCCAGTGTCAGCGTCGCGCTCCCTTCGCCAAACACACCACGCCCGCCGCCCCGGCTCCAGATTCGCGCTCCGACGATGCCCTCCAATACGAGATCGCCTTTCCGCCAGCGGCCGGACGAGCGGAGATCGCTATATACCGTATCACCTACGAATGAGCGATCGAGCGACACGAACACGGTGCGGTCGGTGTGCAACAACCACATCCCCGTGGCCACGACAACGGCGCGTCGTGGTCCGCCGCCGAATGAGGAACGTCCCACCGTGGCGCCGATCCAACTCCCCCGGTTGCCGCCCATCAAGTGAAAGCGAGCTTCCGCCTCGGTGTGGCTGAAGCTCGCGATGTTGGCATACTGACTCGACCCGGCCGAGAGGCCGACCTGGCCGCGCCAGCGCCCACCGAGTCGCGCGAACCACGAGCCGGTGGCCGAGCCATCGAGGCTGTGGCGTCCGCTTTCGAATCGCAGGTACGTGCCGCGTGCGCTCACGAAAGCGCGGCTCTGCGGTTGTTCCCACCGGATTGTGGGAGAAATGGACGCAGCGGCCGACGCCAGGAACCCATCGTACCGAACGTCTGACAATCCAGCTTCAACGTTCGCGACGACTTGTGCGGCTACGGAATGGACGCTGGCCTCCACCGCGCACGCCAATGCGATGAGGGCGAGCGTCCGCATGCTGAGGCGAGGCGTCTACGGCCGGCGGGGGCGGGGGACGGTGCCGGGGTTTGTGCCGGTGCCGCTGAAAACGTTTTCGGCGCCCGCGTTCACGCGGATCGACGTCGCGGCGCCGGGCGGCGCACCAAGCGCAATGTCGCGCTCGACCGCCCGCCGGAACTCGACCAGATCGGCGTCACGCGCATGGGGTGCGAGCGCAAGCACGGCGGCGGCGGCGCTGTCGGCCGGGACCCCGCTCGCGACCAGGTCGGCGAGCACCGAGAGCGCCATGGTCAACGGCGGGCGGCGTAGATCGCGGAGGTGCGCGAGAATTTCGGGCGTCGCGCCGGCGCGCAATGCCGCGACGCCGGCCTCGAGCTCCGCGGCCGATGCGTTCGTCCCGAGCGCCAGCCGCGCCGCGCCGAGATCCACGGTGAGTCGGCGGACGGCCGCGACGATCCGCGCTCCCGGCGCTCCCTTCGTCGCGCCTTCCAACGCGCGTTGGATCAGGGGCTCGACAGGAAGGCCGTCGCCACGCGCCGAATCGACGACGGCGCTGACGGCTGACCGCGTGCCCGGATCGAGGCGCTCGAGACGGGGGTCCTGGGCGGCAACCTGCACAACCATGAGCAGCGCGGCGAGAATCATGATCCTCTCCCTCCGACCGTCACCACCGAGCTCGCCGTGCCGAACTCATCGTCGCGCGCGGTCGGCGCGCCGGGGTCGGCGCGCCAGTCGACGCCGTTTACGAGAAACGCGTAGCGGTAACGCCCGGGCGCGAGCCGCACCGCAGTCGCCCAGACGCCCTGCGCCGTCTGCATCGGAGAGCGCGCCGGGTCCCAATCGTTGAAGTCTCCGACGAGCGAAACCGACGCCGCCTGCGGTGCGACGAACACGAACTGCAGGAGATCAGACCGGTTGGTCTCATCTCGGGACCACGGTCGTGCGATCAGGATCGCGCCGAGCACAGCCGCGGCGGCCAGCGCAGACCAGAGCGGCCAGCCGCGCCGGTTCGTGGGCGGCGCCTGCGCAATCTCTCGCAGCACGCGTGCATCCAGTCCCGGGTCGATCGCCACGGGACGGCGCAGGTGCTGAATCACGCGTTCGACAACGTCGTCTGCTCGCTCAAACATGCTCGGCCTCTCGGAGGTACAGCTGCAGCTGCTCGCGGGCGCGCTTGACTCTCATCTTGAGCGCCGACACGCCGGCGCCGGTCAGCTCGGCGATCGCTTCGTACTCGAGGTCCTCGACGTGCTTCAGGAGAAACGCCTCGCGGTACTCGGGCGCCAGTCGCGCCAACGCCCGCTCGATGGCGTCCGTCCACTCGACGCGATCGGCCTGGTCGCCATGCGCGGCGCCGTTCAACGCGTCGGCGTCACGCACGAACATCCGATGGCGACGCGCGGCGCGGGCGCCGGTCGTGCGACAGCGGTTCACCAAAATGCCATACAGCCACGCGCCAAAGCGCGCGGGGTCGTAACAGCGCGCCAGCGACCGGTACGCGCGCACGAAACTGTCTTGCAGCGCCTCTTCGGCGTCCTCATGATCACCGATCATGTGTACGGCGTAGCGCCCCAAGCGATCGCGATAGCGCGAAACCAGCGCGCCGTAGGCGCCGATGTCGCCGGCCCGGACCCGGCGCACCAGCTCTGCGTCGCTTGATTCCACTCTCTCTATACCCATCGTCTAAGTCGTCGCGTCACAACGTGAAAGGTGGTCGCGGCTGTGACGCCGCGTAGTGGCATATGGGTATTCAATGCAATAGCGCCGTCCGCGCAACACCCCCAGGAGGAATTTGACGATGTCGAGACCGACCCTCGCCCTGCTGGCCGTCGCAACGATCGCCGTCGGCTGTTATAAGGACGATGTCCGGGCCCTCGGCGGTCCCGCTAGCCGTATGCCCATGGCGAAGGTCCTCCTCACCGACGACCCGTTCCCCTTCGACTCGGTGCAGAGCGTGCAGGTCTACATCGTCAGCATCGCCGTTTCGACCCATCCCGACACCGGTACCTCGGCCGACAGCATGCACTGGGTCACGGTTGCTGCGCCGCATCGGCAGGTCGATTTGTTGACGTTGCAACAAGGGCTGACCGATTCCCTCGGCGTCGGCGAGGTGACGGCGGATCAGTACAAGGCGGTGCTCGTCACGATCAACGTCGACTCCTCGGCGGGCATTCGCTTCAAGAACGGATCGCCGGCAGTCGTGCGCTGGAACGGCTCGGGCCAGGAGTCGTATGGCGTGTTCGTCGAAGCCCCGATCAACATCCCCGATACCGGGGCGGTCATCGTTATCGACTTCGATGTGGGACGCAGCTTTGTCTACAATCAGCTGGGCGATGGCGCTTTCGATTTCTTCGCGGCGATCCGCGCGGTCAACAGAGCGGCAACGGGCAACATCTCAGGCGCGGTCACGCACGATACGAGCGCCGGACCCGCCGGCCCGGTCGCGGACGCAACCGTCAGCGCCTGGGGTGGTGGACCGAACAACTGGTACATCCTGTCGACCGGCAAGACGGATGCGGCCGGACACTATCGCCTCGCGTACCTGCTGCCCGGCACCTACATCGTCGGCGTGATCCCGCCCGCCCCGTCGGCAAGCAACTATGCGTCGGCAGTCGATTCGAACGTAGCCGTCAATGCCGGTGCCGAAACCACGCACAACGTGACGCTCTCGGTGTTCCGGGGTTCCGTACTCATTCAGGGTGCGGCCTCGATGCTCGTGAATCACACGAATCGTTTGGAAGCGTTCGTCGTCAATGCACAGCACCAACAGGATACCAGTGCGTCGGTGGTCTGGCGGAACCTGGACACGACAGTGCTCGGACTTGTCACCTATGTCGACAGCACGCGCGTGGCGCGCGTGACGTCCAAAGCAGTGGGAACGGGTCGCATCGTTGCAGCGAGCGGCGGCCTGGCCTATACGCTCGTCATTCATGTAGCTCCCGACAGTACGCCGTAAGCGCCCTCCGAGTCACGGCGCGGCTATATTGCGCGCCGTGACGCCGCCCGAGCTCCCATCACATCACCGCCCCGGCGGCGGTTTCCGCAATCCATGGGTTGCCAAAGCCGTCCCGGGTTTCGGCAGTCTGCTCAAATGGATGCTCGTGCATCGCACGACGCGGCCGCGGCCGAAGGATCCCGATCCCTCCGTGTTCGTGCGCGTCCCGCCGTCCTTCGTCGCGCCACGCGCGCCGGCTTCGCAACTCACGGTGACTTGGGTGGGTCACTCGAGCCTGCTCGTCCAGATCAACGGGCGCAACATCCTCACCGACCCGATGTGGAGTGACCGCGCCTCGCCGGTTCGATTCGCCGGTCCACGCCGCTGGGTCGGCCCGGGGATTGCCTTCAACGATCTGCCGCCGCTCGATGTCGTGTTGCAATCACACAATCATTACGACCATCTCGACGATGGAACGGTGCGGCGCTTGGCGCGGGCCCATCCGCATGCCGCGTGGATCGTCCCCCTGGGTCTCGCGTCCTTCGTGCGCCCGCGCGGTGGGCGCAACCTGGTCGAGCTGGATTGGTGGGAGGAGTATGAGATTGGAGGGCTGCGCGTCGCCGCCACGCCGGCGCTGCACTTCAGCAGCCGGGGCATTGGCGACCGCGGCGACACACTGTGGTGCGGGTTTGCGCTCACGGCGGCGAACGGGCGTCGCGTGTTCTTCGCCGGGGACACCGGATATCATCCCGACTTCGGACTGATCGGCGCACCGGTCCGCGCGCGGGCGGCGTGGCAGGCCGCCGGGCTGACACGCGAGGGCTATCGCCAACTCGCGCATGGCGAGACCCTGGTGCTAGACTAACGCGTGAAGCGTCCAGTCCTGTTACTGCTGTTTGGTACCGCAGCATGCGCGCATCGAGCCATGCCGCCGCTTGCGGGTCCTTCGTCCGCGCCGGTGCTGGAAACTCCGGCACGGGTGGCGCTAATGACGGCACCCGGCGATGCAGAGTGGAAGGTGTTGGGCGACGAGGCGACCGCGCTGCTGTCTCAGTACCTGCGGATCAACACGACCAATCCGCCGGGCAACGAGATCGCGGCCGCACGCTGGCTGGCGGATGTGCTCCGGCGCGACGGCATCGAGGCGCGGATCTTCGAGCCGGCACCCGGCAAGGCCAATCTGTACGCCCGGCTTTCCGGCGACGGCAGCGCCCGCCCGCTGATTCTGCTGAACCACATGGATGTCGTGCTCGCATCGCGGGAGTACTGGACTGTCGATCCGTTCAGCGGCCTGATCAAGGACGGCTACGTCTGGGGGCGCGGCGCGCTCGACATGAAGGGCGAAGCGATCGCGCAGCTCATGACGATGCTGATCCTGAAGCGTGCCCACGTCCCCCTCAAACGCGACATCATCTTCCTGGCGACAGCGGACGAGGAGATCGGTGCGGGGGTCGGCGCGGCCTGGATCATCGACCATCAGGCCGACCTCGTGAAGAACGCCGAGTTCTTGCTGAACGAGGGCGGGCTGACACGCGCCGACGGCCGCGGTGGAGTGGAGTTCTACGGCATCGGGACCACCGAGAAGTCGCCCTTCTGGCTGGATGTGACGGCCCGCGGCACGGCGGGCCACGGCTCCCGCCCCACGCCGGACAATCCCGTCCACCGGCTGATTCGCGCGCTGAATCGCATTGCCGAGTGGCGGACGCCGCTCACCGTGACGCCGGCCGTCGAGCGATCGTTCCGCGATCTTGCAACGATCGAGCGCGATTCGACGGCGCGCCGTTGGCTCGGCGACATCCGCACGGCGCTACGCGATTCGGTTGCGGTCCGCGCGATCACGGCCGACCTCACGTACAACGCACTGCTGCGCAACACGATCTCGATCACGGGACTACGGGGGAGCGATAAGACGAACGTCATTCCGCCGATCGCGACGGCGGCCATCGACGTCCGGCTCCTGCCCGGCCAGGATCCGGCGGTTTTTCTGGCGGACCTGACGCGGGTGATCGGCGACAGCGCCGTCTCGGTACGCCCGCAGGGACCGAATTGGCCCGCGACCGAAAGCTCGACCGAGACGGAGATGTTTCGCGCGATCACCGACGTCGCGCATGCGCGCCACCCCAACGCGCTCGTCACGACGCTGATGCTGGCGGGGTTTACCGACAGCCATTACTTCCGGCGCATGGGCATCGCGAGCTACGGCCTGGGGCCGTTCCCACTCACGCAGGGTGATTCGCGCGGCGTCCACGGCAACGACGAGCGTGTCAGCATCGATGCGCTGCGGTCCGGCGTGCGCTTCTATTACGACGTCGTCGCGCGCGTCGCCGCGAAGTAGCTATTTGAGCGGGACGACGAACCGCACGGTGATCTGCTCGGCCGTCTGGGGACTGACGGTGCAAGAACAATCACGCCCGATGATGCGCTTGACACCGAGCACCTCGGCGTCGGCGATGCCGGCGACGTCGCGATAGGTGATCTCCAGCATCTGGCCGTCGATCACGCGATAGCTCACCGGCCGTCCCTGCAGCCGATGATGCGGGTCGATCTGCGCGAGCCCATTGGCGAGCCTGCGCTGCAGCTCGGTGATCGTCTCGGTCGCCGTCATACGTCGAGCAGCGCCGCCGCATTGCGCCGCATCCCACGGTGTCCGGGACGGGTGAAGGGCGTGCCGCCGTAGCGACGCTGAAAGTCGCTCTCGTCGGCGGTCGCAAGCGCGCGGACGTCGGGTCGGGCGACCTCGGGCCGCGGCGCGAACGCCGGATCGGGCGTGGGGCGCGCAAAACTCTCATTCCAGGGGCAGACGTCCTGACAGACGTCGCAGCCGAACAGCCAGTCGCCGACCTGCGCGCGCTGCTTTGTATCGAACTCCCCGCGATGCTCGATCGTGAGATACGAGATGCACGCCCGCGCGTCGAGATCGCGGGGCCCCACGAACGCCTGGGTAGGACACGCATCGAGACACCGCCGGCAGGTCCCGCAGCGGTCGGCTTCGAACGGGAGGTCGGGCGCGAGATCGGCGTCGGTGAGTACGACGCCGATGAACGTGAACGAGCCGATCTCCGGGTGAATCAGCATCATGTTCTTGCCAATCCAGCCGAGGCCAGCAAGCTGCGCCAGTTCCCTCTCGGGTACGGGTCCCGCGTCGACGTAGCAGCGCGTCGTGGCACCCGGCGCGAGCTCGCGGATCGCCGTGGCGAGCTGCTCCAGTCGTTCGCCGAGGACGTCGTGATAGTCGGAGGACCAGGCGTACTGCGCGACTCGCGGGACTCGGGGCTCGGGGTTCGGGATTCGGTCGCCGTGGAAATAGTTCGTGAGCGTCACAACGGCTGTCTTCGCGCCGGGCATCACCAGACGCGGATCCTTCCGCTTCTCCGCTTGCCGATTGAGGTACGTCATCGTGCCGGCGTGACCGTCCGCGAGCCAGCGGTCCAGCTCGGCCGCGTGCGGATTGCGATCGAGCCGGGCGATCCCGGTTGCGGCGAAGCCCAGCTCGGCGGCGCGACGTTTGATCTCGATCACAGTCCCATCGTCTCGCGCCGCCAGCGCGCGAAGTTCACGACGTCGCGGGCGGAGGGGACGGCCGCTTCATCGCCGTACGCCGTGAACATGCGCCAGCGCATGTAGTCGCGCGGCGGAAGGGGCAGAAACGGGGGGCGCCGATACCAGTCGCGGGCGCGAAAACTCCAGGTGAGGCGCAACAAATCGAGGGCGAGTCGCGGACTCACCAACGCCCGCAACGTCAAACGCAAATAGAGCCCCGACCAACTCGCGATACGCTGCATTCCTTCTGTATATTCCCGGCCTATGACGCTCGCAAGCAGCCTAACACCGCGCGCGCTTGGACTCGCCAGCTATCGCGGCGAGTTTCCCATCTTCAGGGACAGCGTCTATCTCAACACCTGCTCGCTGGGAGCCCTGGGCGAGCGGTCTCGACGCAAGGTAGCAGAATTCCTCGATCTGTGGCAGAGTCGCGGCGCCTCCGCATGGTACGACGTGTGGTGGCAGGCGCTGGGAGATCTGCGGGCGCGCTATGGCCGCATCATCAACGCCGCGCCGAACGACATCGCCCTGGCGCCGAGCATTTCGGTCGCGCTCAGCGCCGTGGCCGAATCGCTCGACTATCGCCGCCGTCCCAAGATCGTCATCACCTCGCTCGATTTCCCCACCGTCGCGTATCAGTGGCTCGCGAAGGCTCGGACCGGCGTCGAGCTCGTCGTCGTCGAGAGCCCCGATCGTGTCAGCGTGCCCGTCGAGGCGATCGCCCGAGCCGTCGATGACCGCACGGCGCTGGTCGTCACGTCGCACGTGTACTTCACGACCGGCGCGATCCAGGATATCAAGCAGGTCGCGGCGGCCGCGCACGCACACGGCGCGCTCTGCCTGATCGATGCCTACCAATCGGTCGGCCAGCTTCCGGTAGACGTCCAGGACACCGGCGTCGACGCCCTGGTGGCCGGCGGGCTCAAGTGGCTGCTCGGCGGCCCGGGGATCGTGTTCCTGTACGTGCGCGAAGCGGTCGCACGTCGGCTCGAACCGCGGATTTCCGGATGGTTCGGCCAGCGCGAACAGTTCGCCTTCGACCCCAGAGCGTTGACGTTCCACGACGACGCGCGGCGCTTCGAGATGGGCACGCCGTCCCTCGCGGCGGTCTACGCGCAGCTGGGCGGGCTCGAGTACATCGACGAGATCGGCGTTCCACGGATCCGCGAGGTGACGGCCGCACTGACCGAGGATCTCATCGCCACGGTGCGCGCCGCCGGGTTCACGCCCAAGGTGGCCGCCGAGCCGGAGCGGCGCTCGGCGATCGTGATGATTCCCATGCCCGATCCCGCGGCGGCCGTGCGGCACCTCGCGGCCGGTGGCGTGATCGCCGATAGCCGGCCCGGCCATGTCCGATTCTCGCCTTTCTTCTATAACGTGCAGGATGACCATGTCAGAGCAACCGAGCGCCTCGCCGCGCAGCCCGCTCACTGAGGACGAACAACTCCTCACCCCGCCGCAGGTCATGCCGATCGAGCGGCGGGCCTCCTTCACGAGCACCGACCCCTGGCGCGTGCTGCGCATCATGGGCGAGTTCGTCGAGGGCTTCGATACGCTGTCCGACGTCCGCAACGCGGTGACGGTCTTCGGCTCGGCGCGGACGGTGGAGGGCGATCGCTACTACGCGGCGGCGCAGGAGACGTCGCGCATGCTCGCCAAGGAAGGCTTCGCGATCATTACGGGCGGCGGACCGGGTATCATGGAAGCGGCCAATCGCGGCGCCAAAGAGGGCGGCGGCCTCTCGATCGGCTGCAACATCGAGCTGCCGTTCGAGCAGGGGACGAACCAGTGGGTGGAGCGCTCGATCAACTTCCGGTACTTCTTTGTCCGCAAGACGATGTTCGTGAAGTATTCGACGGCATTCATCGCCTTCCCTGGAGGCTACGGCACGATGGACGAGTTGTTCGAAGCGCTGACGCTCGTGCAGACGGGCAAGGTGAAGCAGTTCCCCGTCGTGCTGTTCGGTCGCGAGTACTGGCGGGGTCTGGCCGAGTGGCTCAAGGAACGGGTCGCCGGCGAGGGAAAGATCTCGCCCGAAGACCTGAATCTCTTCCTGGTCACCGACGAGCCGAAGGAAACCCTCCGCTGGATCATCGAGGCCCGCGAGCGCCGGACGCGCGCCTTCCGGGCGATGAGCACGGCGCAGGCGCCACGATGACGCAAAACGAATTCCTGCGCGGACCGCGGATCAATCCGAAGCCGGTCACCGGGAAGGAAACGGTCGCCGACCTCGTCGATAACGCGTTCCTGGCCTACAACGCCGGCCGCCTGGCGGAAGGATGCCGGCTCTTCGCCGAGCGCATGCTGGAAGACGATGTGACGGTCGGGATGAGCCTGACCGGCGCGATGACGCCGGCCGGGTTGGGAATGTCGACGATCATTCCGCTCATCGAAGCGGGATTCGTGGACTGGATCGTGTCGACCGGCGCGAATCTCTATCACGACGCGCACTTCGGGCTGGGCATGGCGATGCACCGCGGCACGCCGTTCGCCGACGACGTCGTCCTGCGCGAGGAGGGCGTCGTCCGGATCTACGACATTTTCTTCGACTACGACGTCCTGCTCTCCACCGATCGCTTCGTGCGCGAGGTCTCGGCCCGGGAGGAATTCCAGCGGCCGATGAGCACCGCCGAGTATCACTATCTGCTCGGCGGCTACGTGCTGGAGCGCGAGCAGGCGCTGGGCCTGTCCCGCAAATCGGTGCTGGGCGCGGCGCACGCCGCCGCCGTGCCGATTTACACGTCCTCACCCGGCGACTCGTCCATCGGTATGAACGTCGCCGAGCAGGCGCTCTCGGGCAGCAAGCTGCGCTTCGACGTGAGCGCCGATGTGAACGAGACGTCGTCGATCGTCTTCTCCGCGAAGGTGGCGGGCGGGAAAAGCGGCGTGCTGATCATCGGGGGCGGGAGTCCCAAGAACTTCGTGCTCCAGACCGAGCCGCAGATTCAGGAGGTGCTCGGCATCAGCGAGAAGGGGCACGACTACTACCTGCAGCTGACCGATGCGCGTCCCGATACGGGCGGCTTGTCGGGCGCGACGCCGTCGGAAGCGGTGAGCTGGGGCAAGGTCGATCCGGACAAGCTGCCGGGCACGGTCGTGGCCTATCTGGACAACACCGTCGCCTTTCCCGTTCTCGCGGCGTACGCGCTGGCCCGGCGCAAACCCCGCAAGCTGAAGCGCCTCTATGACCGGCGCGGAGACATGATGCGCGAGCTGACCGATTCCTATCTCGAGGCAAAAGCGGATCGCGACGCACGCGCCGAGGCGGCAACTGGCGGCCGAGCGACCTGATACCCGGAAGGTCGCTGCCCCCACCAGGGCGTACGCCGTTTACGTCCTGGCGTTGTTGACGCTCGTCAATCTTCTCAACTATCTCGACCGCAACGTCGTCTATGCGGTGTTCGAGCCGATCAAAACCGACCTCAAGCTCTCGGACGCGCAGCTCGGCTGGCTCGGCTCCGCGTACATCGTCGTGCTGTCGCTTGCCGCCTTGCCGCTGGGTGTGATCGGCGACCTGCGCTCGCGCCGCAGCGTGATTACCTGGGGCGTGACGGTCTGGAGTGCATCGACGGCGGCCGGCGGATTTGTCCGAAAGTTCTGGCAGCTGTTCACCTGCCGGGCGCTGGTCGGGTTTGGGGAAGCGGGCTACGGTCCCGCGTCGCAGGCGATCATCGCGCAGTACTACCGGGGGCGGCGCCGGGCGTTCGCGATCGGCGTGTATTCGGTCGGCATGGCGCTCGGCGGTGTCCTCGGCATCTGGCTCGGCGGCGTCATCGCGGAAAAGTACGGGTGGCGCTGGGCGTTCATCTGGATGGGATTCCCCGGACTCGTGCTCGCGCTGCTCGCGTCACGCCTGCGCGAGCTCGATCGTCGCCCGCCGCCGCCGGTCGTGGACACGCTGCGCCAGTGGTGGCAGCACGGCAAGCACGGCGTCACGCGCTACGTCATGCCGCTGGCGATCTGCACGGGCGTCGGCGCATTGCTCGCCGGCTTTCTTTCGTTATTCGAAGGCATTCCATCGCAATTCGGGACCGCCGTGTTCGGCGTCGCGATGAGCACCGGGATCGCGTGGACGGTGTGGCGCCTCGTGCCGCTGGCGGTACGCCGCACGACGGAAGCGGGGGCGGTCGCGGCCGGTGCGTTCGACGATTTCCAGGATGCGGCGATCCTCGTGCTGCGGACGCCGACACTGATCTGGGTGTTTCTGGGCGGCGCGATGGTGACGTTTGCCGTGAATGGACTGATCGCGTGGGCGGCGGCATTCATGCAGCGGATCCACGGGCTTTCGGTGGCACGCGTCGGCGCCGAATTCGGCGTGTGGGCGCTCACGGGCGGAGTGCTGGGAGCGCACGTCGTGCCGCCAGCGGTCCAGGCGTCTGTGCTCGGCGCGTTCGTGCTGTTCTCGCACCTGGCCGGGGATGCCCTCGCGCCGCCGCTGATCGGCTATCTGTCGGACCGGACCGGCAATCTGCGGACGGCGATGCTCCTGCTGCCCGCGGTCGGCCTGCTCGGTGGCCTGGTGATTCTGATCGCGTTACGGACGGTGGCGCGCGACATGCGGCGCGTGATCGCGCTCGACATCCATGTGTCCGGCTCAGGGTGAGGTGGGGTCATGAAGATCGCGGTGATCTTCGATTCGCTGCACCCTGAGTGGGAGGATGCGGCGTTCAAGCGCGAGGTCGAGGAAAAGGCCGAGGAGGCGGAGTACGACGTCGCGCGCGCGCTGATGGCCGGCGGCCACGACGTCTCCATGATCGGCATCGGCGACGATGTCGCGCCATTGCTCGCGAAACTCGCGGACATCCAGCCCAAACTGGTGTTCAACGGCTGCGAGGGCTTTCGCAAGAACGCGCGTCACGAGTACGCGATCGCCGCGCTGCTCGACATGTACGGCTACCGCTACACCGGGTCCCCGCCGACGGCGTTACTCGTCGCCCGCAACAAGTCGCTGACCAAGAAGGTGCTCGCGTATCACGGCATCCGCGTGCCCGCGTTTGCGGAGTTCCACGAGGGCGACAAGCTGGTGCGGCCGTCGGAGCTGCGTTTCCCGCTCATCGTGAAGCCGCTGCTCGAGGACGCGTCGATCGGGATCGCCCAGGCCTCGGTGGTCGAAGACGACGCATCGTTGTCGCAGCGCGTGGAGTTCATCCACACGAAATACCATCAGGCCGCGATCGTGGAGGAACTGGTCGAGGGGCGTGAGGTCTACGTCGGGCTGATCGGCAACGACGATCTGGAAGTCCTCCCGTTGACCGAGATGACGTTCGGTGAGCCGGAAACCGCCGAGCATCGCATCGCCACCTACAAAGCCAAGTGGGACGAGGATTACCGCAAGAAAAAGAAGATCAAGAACGTGTTTGCCAAAGGCGTGTCGGATGAGCTGACGCACCGCATCGGCGAGATCTGCACCACGGCCTTTCACGCCTTGTGGCTGCAGGACTATGGCCGCGTTGACGTGCGGTTGGCGCACGACAACGAAGTGTATGTGCTCGAAGTGAACCCCAACCCGTTCATCGCCGCCGAGCACGAGCTGGCCGAGGCGGCGGAGAAGTCGGGCCTCAAATACAACGCGTTCATCCAACGCATCGTCGACGAGGCGCTGGCGCGGTGAGCCGACGCGAAGTCCCCACTCCCGAGCTGCGCTGCCCGCGCTGTCATACCGAGCTGGAGCGGTTCTGGAGCTACTGTCCGAGCTGCAGCCGGCGCCTCGAGTGGCGCGACACCCTGCGCGAGACCAACGCGGAATGCGCCTACTGCGGCTGGATCGTGTCGGATGCATCGTCGTTCTGCCCCTGGTGCGGGCGCAACATCCAGGACGACGACTCCAGCGACGAGCCGCTCAAAGCGCCCAAGGGGTTCAAGTTCCACGCCCGCTGCGATTGGGGCTGCGGCGGCGGCGTCATGTATCCGATGCGGTTCTGTCCCTGGTGCGGGCGAGCGCAGACGTGGCGCTACGATCACTTCCAGAACGCCTGCCCGCACTGCGACCGCGGCGTGGACGATTGGATGGCGACCTGCCCCTGGTGCGGCGAGGACGCCACCGGCGGTGATCTCATCCCCCGCGCGTTGCGGCGGGCGCGACGCCTGCTCATCGTCTCCCGAATCCGCGATTGGCATTACCGCGTGGCCCTGCGGCCCGGCGTCTCCGGTGTCGCACCGCGCGCGCCGAAGGTGATCGAGCTTGACCGCCGCTATGTGACCGGCAAGCGCCGCCGCGACGAGATCTCCTGGAACATGCTCACCGGCCTGCTGCTCCACGAGCTCGGCCACTCGTTCCTCTACCATCATTGGGCGTGGACGAGCACCGGCCGGTTCCGCCGTGCCTTCGGGGAAGTGCGCAAGGCGTATCGCGTGGCCGATGAGCACTGGGTGGATTTCGAACGGCGGCGCATCGCGACGACGTTGACCGATTACGTCAGCGCCTACGCGGCGACACACCCGCAGGAGGATTTTGCCGAGACGTTCCGCTTCTACGTCGCGCGGCGCGGCCGGCTGCGCGAGTTGTTCGCCGAGTTCGGGCGCAAGCGGAAAGGCGTTCCGCTCTACGAGAAGTTTTTGGTGCTCCACGATTTCGTGCGGAGTCTGAGGGGCTGGAAGTAGGGGCGCAGCATGCTGCGCCCCTACCCACGTCATCACATCATCCAGCGAAGCAGTACGCGCAGCCCTTCTCCTGCGACCGGGCCACCGCGAGCACGCCCGACGGCACGACTTGTATGCCGGGGAGCAGTGCCGCGACCCACTCCGCTTTCACCGCGGCTGCATCCATGCTCATCTTCTGCGCCACCATGCCGCTGTAAACCATGAGCGCCACGTTGCAGCAGCCGATCTGCGCGCCGCTCGCGAGCAAGGCCTCAGTACCGGTGCCCGGCAGCGGCAGGGGTAGCGGTTTGGCAAAGATGTTGCGAACGGCGGGGGCATCCCCGTCTTTGATCCCGAAGACTTCACCGAGTTTGTATTTCGCCCACACCGCGTCCTGCATCGCGATGGGAATCGCCGCGTGTCGCAGCACGATGACCGCCGAGTTGTCGGCGTCCTTCGTGCCGTAGTTCTCGTTATTGCCGTTGAGCCACACGCGCGGCCACACCACCGGCATCCCGCTGTTGGGCTCGGGTGCATCGAAGATCATCTTGTGCTTCCCATTGATCCGGTTGAGCCAGGTCTCAAACGACGGGTCGGCGGCTCCCAGAATCGGATCGTGCCGCGACGGCTGTGCTTCCAGCCGAAGCGGCGTCAGCCCTGCGACTCCAGCGGCCGCCGTGGCGGCAAGACGACCAAGAAACCCACGCCTGTACATACAGCCTCCTCAGTGGTGAGACCGTGTTGGATATGCGACATCAGATGGTGGATCACCGTTAGGCCAATCGTTTTCCTTCCCCCGATAGTCGGGCCGGGGGTGCGCGTTGACGTACGCGGCAACGTTGAACGCCTGGCTGTCGCTCAGCGTGCCCGGTGCGTCGAACGGCATGTTGCGACTGATGAATTCGGCGGCGGTACGGACGCGCGACATCCCGGCGCCGACGTTGTACGACTCGGGCCCCCACAGCGGCGGCGCGCCCCCCCCCGGCATCCCCTCGCCGACTGCGCCATGACATTTGGCGCACGCAGCGGCGAACACGCGCGCGCCGGCCGCCGTATCCGCGGTGAACGCTGCCCACTTCTGCAGCCGCGTGTTGGGGCCCGGAGGTGAGACCGCGATGCCGCGCGAGAGAAACGCGAGGTAGGCGACGATGTCCCGCATGTCCGGTCCCGCGGCGTCGAGCGCGGTCCCGTTCATGCTGCGGCGAAAACAGTCGTTGACGCGATACTCGATCGTCTCGACCATGCCGCTGCGCGCGCGGTACTGTGGATAGCGCGCGAACACCCCTATCCACGAGCCGTTCTCCCGCCTGCCCGCATCGAGATGGCAGCTCGTGCAGCGGAGCTTGTTGCCCACGTGACTCGGCAAGCTGTCGCGCGTCGCGATGAGCAGCGCGCGGCCGCGTCGCACCGCGGCGCCGTAGGGACCCTCTGGGATGACCGAATCAGCGGCGGCCGTTGCCCGGGACGGAGCGGGCTTGGAGCAG
>QHUE01000085.1 GCA_003221825.1 Gemmatimonadota bacterium | reverse complement strand
ACCTTCGCGTCGATCGTGCCGTGCGCCAACGCCAGCCGATGATCGTCGGCGCGGGCGGCGACGAGCTGCACGCGAGTGCCCGGCCGCACTTCGACCTGCCCGATCCTGCCGACGGCGATCAGCGCGCGCGACGAGTCGTCAGTCTGGAGCCAATCCCCAACACGCAAGCGGCCCGACGCCACCAGCGGCTTCGTGCCGAGGAGCGGCCGTCCGGCGAGTGGGGCCACATCCCAGGCCACGGGACCGCTCCGGCCCACGAGCACAGCGACGAGCGCGGCTGCCGCTGCGAGCGGTACGGCCACCCAGTACCACCGACGCCCCTCCCGCCATGAGCGGCGACCGATGCGGTCCTGGATCCCCGGCCACAAGTCGCGCGGCGGCTCGATGCTCTTCGGCAGCCCTTTGACGGCGTCCTGCAGCTCGCGTTCGTTCATCGTTCCAACTTCTCCCGTAACAACCTGCGTGCGCGAAACAGCTGCGCCTTCGACGTGCCCTCGGCTATCCCGGTGAGACTGGCGATTTCGCCGTGCCCGTATCCCTCGACGTCATACAACACAAAGACCTCGCGTGCTCCATCCGGTAACTCGGCAATTGCCCGTTCGAGATCGATGCTCAGCCCTTCCGAGGAATGTCCCCCCCCAACGTGCCGTTCGAGTGCTTCCGGGTTCTCGGTGGTCGCCACGCGCCGCTCGCGACGCCCCGTCGTGCGATGCTCGTTCATCACCACGTTGACCGCGAGACGATGCAACCAGGAGCTGAACGCACTGTCGCCGCGAAACAACCGCAGCTTGCCCCACAGACGCACGAACACGTCCTGCGTGCGCTCCTCGGCGGCGTAAGCATCGCCGGTGAGGCGCAGGCACAGGGCATACACCCGGCCGGCGTGCTGACGGTAGAGATCCCGGAAGGCCGTCTGGTCGCCAGCCTGCGCACGGGCGACAAGATCGTCCGTCACGGGACTATGATGCCGCTCGAGATCGACTCGTTGGAAGGCCAACTGCCGGTCTTCGGCGATAGCGAGAATCTCTCGCAGCGCGGTGCGGCGCTCTTCATCACGCGTGCCGCGCAACCGTGATTCGAGAATGGGAACGATCGCTTCTTTCGAGCGCCGATTCACGAAGACGACGAACCGAAATCCGAACTTCGCCTCGTACTCGTCATTGAGCGTCGCCAACCGCAGGAAGACTTCCGGCGGTGTCGTGTCGTCCTCATACCCCTGCTCTTTGAAGGAAGCAGCCGACACTGTGTCCGGGCGCTCGCCGATGCGGGGATGCGCGTTGATGACGGCGATTTGCTCGGCTTCCGAGAGCTCTGTCAGGATCTCCCGCGCCCGCGCAAGCATCGCGGCGCCGCTCGGGAATGGCTCTGCCGATCGCAGCCGGTCCAATAACGGTCCGGCATGCTCGAAGAGGTTCAGCTGCCGCGATAGCTGACGCACGAAAACGGCGACATCAGCAACGGGATATGGTAGTTCCGCGAACTATCGCGAACCTCGAAATCCAGGGTTACACGATCGACAAACGACGTCAGAGCCTTCCTCTTATAGTACGCGCCCACCTCGAATGACAGGCGGTAACTGCCCGCGGAGATCGTGCCGCCGCCAAGATCGCCGATGCGGCCGTCTGCGTCCGTCTCGCGCGTCCCCTGCGACACGTGCTCCTTGCCGTCGAAGCGCCACAGCGTCACCGCAACGCCGGCGGCCGGCTCGCCGCGCGTGGTATCAAGGACGTGCGTCGAAATCGTTGGACGGTTAGTGTTGGGCATGCTCAAGATCCGAGTGGCAACCTTGACGTTCACGGCGCGCTTGGAAGAAAAGAGCGCGCCGAAAACGGTGGCTGTGATTCGCAAGATGCTGCCGCTGCGATCCAAGATAGTCCACTGCCGGTGGAGCGGCGAGTCAACGTGGATTCCGATGGGCGACAAGAAACTGGGACTCGATTTCGAGAATCACACCAGCCATCCCGTGCCAGGCATGCTGCTCCTCTATCCTGGTGGGATCAGCGAAACGGAGCTGCTGTTTCCCTACGGCTCGACGCTGTTCGCAAGCAAGGTCGGGCAACTGGCGGCGAATCACTTCGCGACTATCACGCAGGGACAAGAACAGCTACCGGAGATTGGCAGGCTCACGCTCTGGGAAGGAGCCCAGGAGATAGTGATCGAAGAAGTGCGGTGAGCCACTCCGTCGTCATACGTGGCGGTACCGTCGTCCTCCCGACTGGCCAGAAGCCCGCCGACATCGCCGTCACCGATGGCATCATCACCGCCATCGGCAGTGAGGTCTCGGATGGCGCAGCAGTCATCGATGCCCGGGGTCTGGTCGTGCTCCCCGGCGTGGTCGACAGCCACGTCCACTTCAACGAGCCGGGCCGCGCCGAGTGGGAGGGCTGGGAGGCCGGGACGCGCGGCGCCGCGCGCGGCGGCGTCACCACGGTCCTCGAGATGCCGCTCAACGCCCATCCACCGACGACGACCGCCCTAGCCTTCGATGCAAAAGTCGCCGTCGCGTCCCGGAAGGCACTCGTCGACTTTGGCCTTTGGGGAGGGATGGTTCCCGAGAACCTCGCGGAGCTGCCGGCGCTCGCCGGGCGCGGCGTCGTAGGGTTCAAGGCATTCATGAGTGACAGCGGCATCGAGGACTTTCATCGCGTGTCCGACGGCCTGCTCGCGATCGGACTCAAGGTGACGGCGCGGCTCAACGCGCTCGTCGGTGTGCATGCCGAGAGCCACAAGATGGTCGAGCGGACGACGCGCGAAGTGCGCGAGGAGGGTCGCGTGGATCGGCTGGCGTGGTGCCGCGCGCGACCGCCGGCCGCGGAAGTGGAGGCGATCAAGCGCTTGCTCGTGTGCATGCGTGGTGCCGGCAAGGGTGTGCGCGCCCACGTCGTCCACGTCAGCTGCGCGGCGGGCCTCGCCGAGGTGGACGCAGCGCGCAACAACGGCGTCGCGATCACGGCCGAGACCTGTCCGCATTATCTCGCGTTCACCGAGCAGGACTTCGAGCGCATTGGACCCGCGCTAAAATGCGCGCCCCCCATTCGCGATGCGGCGACGCGCGACGGGCTCTGGGACGCGCTGCTCGCGGGACAGGTCGATCTCATCGGGTCGGACCACTCGCCCTGCCCTGCCGCGGACAAGCAGAAGGGTGACGACGACATCTGGCAGGCTTGGGGAGGAGTCTCCGGGATCGAGGCGACGCTGCCGGTGCTGATCACAGACGGACTCCACGCACGCGGACTGTCGCTCGAGCGAATCGCCTATCTCACCGCAACGTCACCCGCCCAGCTCTTCGGGCTCTATCCCCGCAAGGGCGCCATCGCGGTCGGCGCCGATGCCGATTTCGCGTTGATCGATCCCCAGAAACAATGGACACTCGACGCTGACGCACTCGAGACCCGCAGCGGTATCAGCGCGTACCTCGGCCAAACGTTCACGGGCAAAGTGATCAGGACGCTCGTGCGAGGGAGGACGGTCTTCGTCGAGGATCAGATCGTCGGTGCACCGGGGTGGGGACAACTCGTCAAACCGAACGCCCCGCATGCGAATTGACGGTGCCCTGCTCGAGCAACGGCTCGACGAGCTTTACAAGATCGGCACGGAGCCCGGTGGTGGCGTGTATCGACCGCTGTACGGAAGCGCGTGGGCTGAAGCGGGCGATTGCGTCGAACGGTGGATGAAGAAAGCTGGACTCGAGGCCCGCCGGGACGCCGTCGGCAACCTCTGGGGACGACTGGACGGGACGAAAAAAGGGAAAGTGATCGTCACCGGGTCGCACATCGACACCGTGCGGCACGGCGGTCGGCTCGACGGCGCACTCGGCATCGTCGCCGGGCTGACCGCGGTCGAAGCCCTGCTCAAGGAGAAGGGCAAACCTCGCCGCACGCTCGAGGTGGTCGCGATCTGTGAGGAAGAGGGCTCGCGCTTCGCCACCAACTTCTGGGGATCGCGCGCGATCGTCGGCGCGATCGATTCTCCGGACGCCGCGATGGCCGAGGCGATGCGCGAGCGCGGGCTCGATCCTGCGACAGTTGCGAGCGCGGCACGCGACGATATCGACACCTTCGTCGAGCTGCACATCGAGCAGGGGGCTGTCCTCGAGACTGCCAACGTGCCGCTGGCGGTGGTCAGCGCGATCGTGGGGACGGCGCATCTCGAGCTTGCCGTCACCGGCCGCCCCGATCATGCCGGGACGACGCCGATGGATATGCGGCGCGACGCGCTCGCCGGGGCGGCGGCGATGGTGCAAGCGGTCGAGTCGATTGCGCGCTCGCTCGGTAAGCCCGCCGTCGCGACCGTCGGTAAGATCCGGGCAGAGCCCGATCAGATCAACGTCGTGCCGGGTCGCGTCGTCTTTACGGTCGACCTGCGCCACTCCGACCCGGGCGCACGCCGCGCGCTCGAAGAGCGGACCCGATCGCTGTGTCGCACGATCGCCGCGGAGCGCGGCCTCGAGCTCGAGGTTCGTGTGCTCCACGAGCGACCCCCGGTCCCGATGCACGCCGAAGTGCGGGCCGTGCTCACGCGTGCGGCGCAGGAGTGCGGCGTACAGGCGACGGAGCTGGTGAGCGGCGCGGGGCATGATGCGCAGATTCTCGCCGCAAGGTGCAAAGTCGGGATGCTGTTCGTGCCGAGCGTTGGCGGGCGATCACACTGCCCCGAAGAACACACCGACCCCGGCCATCTCGAGCTTGGGGTGCGCGTGCTGGTACGCGCATTGGAGCTGCTGGCCTACTGAGCTGGCTTGACGGACGCTTGACAGCAGGTTGCGAACGTCCCACCACCCGACACGGAGGTGGGACATGCACTACACGAATACGGTGTTGATCCTGGCAGTCGTGCTTCTGGCCCAGACGGCCGGAGCACAGGAGCCGCAGCCCCGGGTGCGCTCGATGGCGGGCCCTCGGCTCGGCGTGACGTATCTGGGCAGCTATCGTCCGCCGAACCTGCTTACCGGTAAGAAGCTGAGTTCGGTCATGACGCAGTTCGGGTGGCATTCCGAGCAAGCCGTCTTCCCCTTTAATGGTGGACCGACGCTGGTCGTCGAAGAGACCATCCTCCTCGGTGGCGTCGAGCAGGGAGCGCTGGTGCCGAGCGTGACGTTTTTGGTCGGAGTCCGCGCGAGGAGCGGATGGGAATTCGGGCTCGGACCCAACCTGGCTCTGGACGGCGCGGCCCTGGCATTTGCTGGTGGGAAGAGCTTCAACCTTGGCGGCGTGAGCAAGCGAGAAGTCCGCGAACTCGAATCCCGGTCCGACGGCGCACCCCACAAGCGTATATGCCCCCGTCGACCGGGCCGCCTGCCAGGTTCCGGCTGGCACGACGATCGTCGAACGCGTCGCACGCTCCACCGGACCCAGCGGCATGCGACGCAAGCCCTGATCGTCGAACAGCAGCAGCTCGATCGCGTCTCCCTCATGGTAGTGCCAGATCTCGTCGGAATCCACGCGGTGCCACCGGCTGAACTCGCCCTCGGTAAGCAGGAAGTAGATCGTCGTCAGCGCGGCCCGCTCAACATTGCGATCGAGCACCTGGACTCGATGCGCCGAGCGAAACACCTCCGCGTAGTGCCCGCCCTCCGGGTGCGGACGCATGTCGAGCAACTTGACCAACTCAGCCGCGCGCGAATGCATCGAGGAGCCCACGAAGGACATTCTGTGTGACGGCACGGCGGTACGCGGCGGTCGATCGCACGTCGTCGATCGGCCGGATGTCGTCCGCGACCGCCGCGATGGCGGCTTCGATGTCGTCCCGCTCGAGCGCAGCCTCGGCGCGGCGCGCCCGCAGCGGCACTTCGGCGACCGATCCGATCGCGATGCGGGCAGGATGCCCGCTCACCGCCATGACGACCTTCGAGATCGCCTGCGCCGCGCGCGTGCCGACTTTGCGGAACGCGACCCGCCGGCCGAGCGGCAAGCGCACGGCGGTGATCAACTCGTCCGGATGCAGCTCGGTCTTGCGATAGCCAATAAAGAACTTGTCGATCGGAATCGCGCGTCGATCGGTCACGACTACGGCGTCGTAGGCGAGTAGCACGGGCAGCGTATCCCCCGCGGGAGACGCGTTCGCGAGGTTGCCTCCCAGCGTGCCGCGGTTCTGGATTTGCGCCGCTCCGATGGTGCGGGCGGCCGCGGCCAGCGCGGGGAGATGCTGCTGCACATCCCGGGACGCAATGATCCCCGTGTATGACTCGGCGGCACCGATCTCCACGCTGTCCTGCACGCGCCGCACCCCCTTCAGCTCGGCGAGCGACCAGAGATCGAGCACCGCCTGCGGCTCGGGACGAACTGTACGCGCGTGCAGCATCACCATGAGATCGGTGCCGCCGGCGAGGGGGCGACATCCTGGGGTCGTACGATAAATCTGCACCGCATCCGCCAGACTCGTCGGGCGGATGAATTTCACTTTGTGCATGACAGGACCGCGTCAATGATCTTCGTGTAACCCGTACACCGGCAGAGATTCCCGGCGAGCCCCTCGCGCACCTCGTCCGCGGTCAGACGTTTGGAGTGCTGCAGCAAGACGTGGGCGGCGAGCAACAAGCCGGGCGTACAGATCCCGCATTGCGCGGCGCCGTGCGCGATGAACGCTTGCTGCAGGGCCGTCAGCCGTCCGCCATCAGCCAGTCCCTCGACCGTGGTGACCTCGCGGCCCTCAACCTGGCCCACCGCTATCAGGCAACTGTCCACGACCTCGCCGTCGATCAGCACGGAGCACGCCCCGCACTCCCCTTCGCCACAACCCTCTTTCGTGCCTGTCGCGCCAAGATCCTCGCGGATCACATCCAGCAGCCGGCGAGAACCAGATACCTCGACGGCTACGGAATGACCATTGATCGTGAACGCGATGGTCACCGGGACGTACCCTTCCCGCTTCCCCCGTCCCTCTTCCCCCGCAATGCGTCCAACACTTTTTCCGGGGTGGCCGGAACCTCGTCCAGCCAGACGCCGGTCGCGTCGTGGATGGCGGCGATGATCGCCGGCGCCGGTCCATCCATCGGCAGCTCGCCGATGCCTTTGGCCCCGAACGGGCCGCGCGAGTAGGGATTCTCGACCAGAATGGTGCGGATGCGCGGGGCGTCGAGCGCGGTGGGAATGAGGTAGGTGGCCAGCCGGTCGTTCTGATAGCCGCCGTCTTTCATTTTGATCTCTTCGATCGTCGCCCACCCCATAGGTGGTCTCATCCCAGTGAATCGACTCGGGCTGGATGTAGGATTTCTCGACGCGGATCGGCGGCCGCTCACGCTGCAAGCGCTGCTGGATCTCCGTGGCCGCCTCCTGGACGAGACGACCGACGATCATCGCCGTGCGGGAGGCGACGGTCGGCCCCGAGTCCGGAACCAGCGATGTGTCCTGCGGCGCCAGGCTGACGCGCTCGAGCGGGACCCCGAGGGCGTCCGCCGCAAGCTGACAAAAGATGGTCCTCGTACCCTGACCGATCTCGGTCGAAGCGGTGAGGACTCGGAATGTGCCGTCGGCAAGCGCCTCCAAAGCGATCGTACCCTGCAGCTTTTTCTCTCCACTCCCCGTGAAGCCTGAGCCGTGGAAGACGAGAGACAGACCACGACCGCGACGGGCGGTTGGAGCGGCTTTCAGTGCCGCGTCCAAAACCAGCTCAGAACCCACGCTCTCAGTAAGGACCTGCCCCGTCGCCGTCGTGTCGCCCAGGCGCAACATCCATTTGCGGCGCAGATCCACACTCGAGATGCCGAGCCGCTCGGCGACGTGCTCCACCATCAGCTCGGCGGCGAACAGCGATTGCGGCGCGCCGAAGCCACGGAACGCGCCGTTGGGCGGTGTGTTCGTGGCGACGGCGCGTGCACGAATGCGCACGTTCGGGCAGGAATAGGGGCCCGTGGCGTGGATCGCCGCCCGCGACAGCACGACGGGCGTCAGCGTACAGTAGGCGCCGCCGTCCAGCACGATCTCGATGTCCTGAGACAGCAGTGTTCCATCCTTTTTGACTGCCGTACGGTGTCGGATGACTCCTGGATGACGCTTCGTAGTCGCTGCGAGGTCCTCGTGCCGGTCGTAGATGAGGCGGACTGGCCGTCCCGCCTTGCGGGCGAGGAGCGCCGCATGAACCGCCACGATCGACGGGTACTCCTCCTTGCCTCCGAACCCTCCTCCGGTTTCCGCCTGGACCACCACGGCTTGCTGATCGTTGAGCTTCAGTGCTCGCTTCAGGGCGCGATGGACGTAGTAGGGGCACTGCAGCGAGCCGATGATCCTGATGGTGCCGTCTGCTTCAGGGAACGCGATTGCGCCTTGCGGCTCGATATACAACTGCTCCTGCAATCCAACGCGAAACTCACGCTCCACGACGAGATCCGCCTCCCCTTGCGCGGACGCCACATCCCCCTTCGTTATGTCGACCGTGCTGAAGACCTCGGTGGCGCTCCCGATGTCAGAGACCGGGGTGGTAAGCTCGTACTCGATGCGGATATGACTGGCCGCCTCCTCCAGCGTGGCCCGGTCAGGCGCCGCCAGCAGCAGGATCGGCTCTTCCTTGTGCCTGATCTCGCCCCTTATCGGAGCCAAAACCGGCTGGTCGTCCCGGATCAGCTGGACGACGTTGTCCCCCGGGATGTCGTCCGACGTCACCACGACGATGCGCGACCAGTCGAACGCCGGGTTCAGCGCGATCGCGCGGATTACGCCACGGGCGATCGTGGACCGGATCGTACGGCCGTACCACGCCCCCGGCACGGCGATGTCGTCGGTGTAGCGTGCGCGCCCCGTCACCTTGTCGACACCCTCGCGGCGCGGGACGGAGCGGCCGACGGTCGTGCCTGGGACGGGGAGGGGGCTGGGGGACATGTGCGGTAATATTGCCACAGATTGTGGCGCACCGCGTGCGCCGCGCGCATCGCTCGACTTCTCCAACGACTCGTCCGTGGGGAATCCCTCACCATCGCGCATGGCACGAGGGTTGCGATACCCTAGCCGCCGGAAGCAGCACGAGGGTCTTGGGGGGAAAAAGCCGGCAAAGGCGGAGCCAGGTAAACGCTGGCAACGCGCCGGCTGCCGCAGCGGCCGTGCACAGCCGCTGCGGACCCTCCCCACCAGCGTCGAGAGCATAAGGGGCGGCTGGGAACCGCCGCGCGTCACCGCGCGGCATCCCGGCTAGCCCCGCTTGTTTCCGCGGGAGCGTCGCCATCGCCGGAGCGCTACATTGCCGATCATGACCGCCGCGCGAACGAGATCGGGCTCCGGGCTTGAAGTGCACTCCCCCCAAGCCTCCTTGGAGCCGGAGTTTGCGGAGATCCTGACGGCGGAGGCGCGGCGGTTCCTCACGACGCTGGCGCGGGCGTGCGAGGGGCGCCGTCAGGAGCTGCTCGCGCGTCGCGTGGAGCGCCAGCGGCGTCTCGATGCCGGCGAGCGTCCCGACTTCCTGCCCGAGACGCGCTCCGTGCGGGAGGCGGCGTGGACCGTCGCGCCGATCCCTGCCGACCTGGCGGACCGCCGGGTCGAGATCACCGGCCCTGTGGACCGTAAGATGATCATCAACGCGCTCAACTCGGGCGCGCGCGTCTACATGGCGGATTTCGAAGACTCGAACGCTCCCACGTGGCGCAACAATCTCGAGGGGCAGGCAAACCTGCGGGACGCGGTGCGCGGCACCATCGGATTCACGAGCCCCGAGGGAAAGCGCTACGCGCTCGGGCCGCGCACGGCCACGCTGATGGTGCGGCCGCGTGGCTGGCATCTGGACGAGAAGCACGTGACGGTGGACGGCCGCCCGATTGCTGCTGCGCTGTTCGATTTCGGGCTGTTCTTCTTTCACAACGCCAAGGCCTTGATCGCGAAGGGCACCGGTCCCTACTTCTACCTGCCCAAGCTCGAGAGCCACCTCGAGGCGCGCCTGTGGAACGACGCGTTCACCCTCGCGCAGGACGAGCTCGGCATCCCCCGCGGCACAATTCGCGCGACCGTCCTGATCGAGACGATCCTCGCCGCGTTCGAGATGGACGAGATTCTCTACGAGCTGAAGGACCACTCCGCCGGCCTGAACTGCGGGCGCTGGGACTACATCTTCAGCTTCATCAAGAAGTTCAGAAAGCGCCCCGACTCCGTCCTCCCGGACCGCGCCCGGGTGACGATGGACCGGCACTTCCTCAAGTCGTACGTCGATCTTCTGATTCAGACCTGTCACCGCCGCCGCGCCCACGCGATGGGCGGGATGGCGGCGCAGATCCCCATCAAGCATGACCCAGCGGCGAACGAGGCCGCGCTCGAGAAGGTGCGGCAGGACAAGCTGCGCGAGGTGCGCGCCGGGCACGACGGCACGTGGGTGGCGCACCCCGGACTCGTGCCGGTCGCGGCGGAGGTGTTCGACGCCGCGATGCCAGGCCCGAATCAGCTTCACGTCGCGCGGGACGACGTCCGCGTCACGGCAGCGGACTTGCTGGCCGTACCCGACGGCGAGATCACCGAAGCCGGCCTCCGCACGAATGTGGACGTGGGGATCCAGTATCTCGAGTCGTGGCTGCGCGGCCTCGGCTGCGTGCCCATCTACAACTTGATGGAGGACGCGGCAACCGCCGAGATCTCGCGGTCGCAGGTGTGGCAGTGGCTGCGTCACGGCGCCCGGCTCGCCGATGGACGGCCCATGACGGCGGCGTTGGTCGAGCAGACCATCGCCGGAGAGCTGCAGCGGTTCCAGGGCGGGAAGTTCGCCCTCGCCGCCGATCTGTTCCGGCGCGTGGCGATCGAGCCGGAGCTACCGGAATTCTTGACGGGGGTGGCGTATGAGTACCTCGACTGACGTCGAGCAAGGCTGGGCCAGGGACGAACGGTGGGCGGGCATCACGCGCCCGTACCGGGGCGACGACGTCGAGCGGCTGCGCGGCACGCTCCCGATCCAGTACACGCTCGCGAGTCATGGCGCGGGGCGCCTGTGGCAGCTGCTGCGCGATGAGCCGTACGTCGCAGTGCTGTCTGCCGTCACGGGAAATCAAGCGGTGCAGGAAGTCCGCGCCGGGCTCAAGGCGATCTACATTAGCGGCTGGCAAGTCGCGGCGGACGCCAACTGCGCGCTGACCACGTACCCCGACCAGAGCCTGTACCCGTCCGACAGTGTGCCCAACCTCATCTGCCGGATTCAGAATGCGCTGCGGCGCGCCGACGAAATCCATCACCTGAACGGCGACCACTCGATCGACTGGTACGTGCCCCTGGTCGCCGACGCGGAAGCCGGGTTCGGCGGCGTGTTGAACGCGTACGAGCTGATGAAGCTGATGATCGCCGCTGGCGCCGCCGGCGTGCATTTCGAGGATCAGCTGTCGTCGGTCAAGAAGTGCGGGCACCTGGGCGGCAAGGTCCTCGTGCCCACGAGCGAGTTCATCACCAAGCTCATTGCGGCCCGCCTCGCGGCCGACGTGTGCGGCGTGGACACCTTGCTCATCGCTCGCACCGATGCGAACAGCGCGCGCCTCTTGACCAGCGACATGGACGAGTACGACCGCCGGTGGTGTACGGGGGCGCGCTCGCCCGAAGGCTTCTTCGTCATCGACGACGGCGTCGGGGCGGCGATCGCACGGGCGCGCGCCTATGCGCCGTATGCCGACATGCTGTGGTTCGAGACGGCGAAGCCCGACCTCGCCGAGGCACGCCAATTCGCCGAAGCGATCCACCAGGAGTATCCCGGCAAACTGCTCGCCTATAACTGCTCGCCGTCGTTCAACTGGAAGCGCCATCTCAATGAGGCGCAGCTCGCCGGTTTCCAACGAGAGCTGGGCGCGATGGGGTACAAGTTCCAGTTCGTCACCCTCTCCGGCTTCCATGCACTCAATCACGGCATGTTCACACTGGCGCAGGACTACCGGCAGCGCGGGATGGCGGCGTACGCCGACTTGCAGTCTCGGGAATTCGCGGTGGAGCGGGAGGGCTACGAGGCGGTGAAACATCAGGAGTTCGTGGGCGTCGGCTACTTCGACGAAATCACGCAAGTCGTGCACAGCGGGCGCAGCTCGACCGTCGCGCTGGACGGCTCGACGGAGAAAGCACAGTTCGTGAGTTAGCCCGGCTCTTTAGTTGACAAGCCCCGAGGCGGCCCTAGGCTAAGGGGATGAAAACCCTTCGCAACTACATCGGTGGGGAGTGGGTCGCTCCCTCCTCCGCCGAGTATCTCGATCTCACCAATCCCGCCACCGGCGAGCAGCTCGGGAAAGTGCCGCTCTCGGGTGTGCGGGATGTCGATGCCGCCGTGGCGGCCGCACAGGCGGCATATCTCAAATGGCGTGAAGTCCCACCAGTCGTCCGCGCCCGCTACCTCTTCAAGCTGAAGTTCCTGATGGAGGAGCAGTTCGAGGACCTCGCGGCGACGGTGACGCGCGAGAACGGCAAGACGCTCGCCGAGGCGCGGGGGTCGGTGCGCCGCGGTATCGAAAACGTCGAGCACGCCTGCGGCATTCCGACGCTGATGATGGGCAAGACCCTGGAAGACGTCGCGGCGGGGATCGACTGCGAATATGTCCGCCAGCCGCTGGGTGTGTTTGCCGCCATTACCCCGTTCAACTTCCCGGCGATGGTGCCGTGCTGGTTCTGGCCCTACGCGATCGCGACCGGCAACACGTTCATTCTCAAACCGAGCGAGCAGGTCCCGTTTTCACCGACGCGCATCATCGAGCTGGCGCACGAGGCCGGCATTCCGGCCGGCGTCCTGAACCTGGTGCACGGGGCCAAGGACGTGGTCAACGCGCTGCTCGCGCATCCGGGAATCTCGGGGCTTTCGTTCGTCGGCTCATCCCCGGTCGCGAAGTACGTCTATCAGGAGGACGGGAAATACGGCAAGCGCGTGCAGGCGCTGGGTGGCGCCAAGAACCACGTCATCGTCATGCCCGACGCCGATATGGACCGCGCCGTCGCCAACATCAGCGAGTCGCTGTTCGGCTGCGCCGGCCAGCGCTGCCTCGCCGGCAGCGTCGTGGTCGCCGCCGGGAAAGCCTATGAGCCATTCCGCGAGCGGCTCCTCAGCGCAGCGAAGGATCTGCGGCTCGGCTACGGCCTCGAGCCAGGCGTGACCATGGGTCCCGTCGTTTCCGCGAAGCACAAGGAAAAGGTGCTCTCGTACGTCGAGGCCGGCCGCAAAGACGGCGCGACGCTGTTGCTCGACGGCCGCGCGACGAAAGTCGAAAAGCATCCGCGGGGACACTTCGTCGGGCCGACCGTCTTCGATGGCGTGCAGCCGGACATGACGATCGGGAAAGAAGAGATCTTCGGCCCCGTGGCGTCCGTGACCCACGTGAGCAACCTGGACGAGGGGATCGAGCTCGTGCATCGCTCCGGGTTCGCCAACGCGACGTCGATCTTCACCCAGAGCGGCAAGGCTGCGCGCGAGTTCCGCTACCGCGTGGGGGTCAGCATGATCGGCGTGAACATCGGCGTGGCTGCGCCGATGGCTTTCTTTCCGTTTGGTGGGACCAAGGGGTCGTTCTTCGGAGACCTGAAAGCGCACGGCCAGGACTCCATAGAATTCTACACGGACAAGAAGGTGGTCATTTCACGATGGTAGCTCGAAAAGTCGTCGGCGGCCTGATCCAGATGTCGAATCCGATCAACGACCCGAACGCCTCCGTCGCTAAGATCAGCACGGCGATGGAGGAGAAGCACCTTCCTTATATAGAGGAAGCGGGCAAGCAGGGTGTGCAGCTCCTGTGCCTGCAGGAAGTCTTCAACGGCCCATACTTCTGTCCCAGTCAGGACGCCAAGTGGTGCGACATCGCCGAGCCGATTCCAGGTCCGACGATCGAGCGCATGCAGAAGCTCGCCAAGAAGCACGAGATGGTGATGATCGTGCCGATCTACGAGCGCGAGATGGCGGGTGTCTACTACAACACCGCGGCGGTGATCGACGCCGACGGGAGTTACCTCGGCAAGTACCGGAAAAACCACATCCCGCATACGGCCGGCTTCTGGGAGAAGTTTTTCTTCAAGCCCGGCAATCTCGGCTATCCCGTCTTCAAGACGCGCTACGCCACGATCGGCGTCTATATCTGTTATGACCGGCACTTCCCCGAGGGCGCGCGGCTGCTCGGCCTGCACGGCGCCGAGATCGTGTTCAATCCGTCGGCGACGGTGAAGGGCCTGTCGCAGTATCTCTGGAAACTCGAGCAGCCCGCGCACGCCGTGGCGAACGGCTACTTCATGGGCTGCATCAATCGGGTCGGCGTCGAGGCGCCGTGGAACGTCGGGCAGTTCTATGGCTCGAGCTACTTCGTGGATCCGCGCGGGAATTTCCTGGCGCAAGGCAGCGAGGACAAAGACGAGCTCGTCGTCGCCGAAATGAATCTCGACATGATCGAGGACGTGCGGCGGACGTGGCAGTTCTTCCGCGACCGCCGGCCCGAGACATACGACGACATGGTCAAGCAGCTGCCGTAGATGGCGCTCCTGATTCGCGACGGCCGGATCATCACGCCCACGGAAGACTTCACGGGCGACATCTACGCCGAAAACGAGACCATCACACGGATCGAGCCGCATATCGATGCGAAGCTCGTCGCCCCCGGAGCGGAAGTCATCGAAGCGCGCGGCAAGCTCGTGTTTCCGGGATTCATCGATCCGCACGTGCACATCTATCTGCCGTTCATGGGCACGTATGCGGCCGACGACTATGAGTCCGCCAGCAAAGCGGCGCTCGCCGGTGGTACCACCACGCTGATCGAAATGATCTGTCCCGGCGCGGCGGACGAGCCCGTGGCGGCGTTCGAGACGTGGAAATCCAAGGCCGAGCCGCTCGCGGCGGTGGATTACACGTTTCACATGTCGGTGGTGCGGTTCGAGGAGCACATCCGCGATCAATTCCGCGAGATCGTGAAGGCCGGCGTCGCGTCGTTCAAGGTGTTTCTCGCATATAAGGGCGCGCTGAACCTGTCCGACGAGCACCTGTTTGCGGCCATGAAGCTCGCGAAGGACCTCGGCGTGATCGTCACGGCGCACTGCGAGAACGCGGACGCGATCGACGCCCTGCAGCAATCGCTCGTCGCCGCCGGCAAGACGGGGCCGGAATGGCATGGCCGCTCGCGCCCACCGGTCGTCGAGGCGGACGGCGTCCACCATCTCTGTACATTTGCCGAGCTGCTCGGCACCCACGTGTACATCGTCCACACCTCGTGTGAGCCGGCGGTGCGCGCGGCGCTCGACGCCCGCAAACGCGGCGTCAACGTGTGGATCGAGTCGGTGATCCCGCACTTCGTGCTGGATGAGACGTTCGCCGAGCGGCCCGCCTTCGAGGGAGCCAAATACGTGATGTCCCCGCCGCTCCGAGCCAAGGCCAATCAGACCGTGCTCTGGAACGGGTTGAAATCGCGGGACATCAGCACTGTCGCGACCGATCACGCGCCGTTCCGGTTCGGGGACCAGAAGCAGATGGGGCGGGACGCGTTCACGAAGATCCCCAACGGCATCCCCTCCGTGCAGGAGCGGGTGGACCTGGTCCACACCTGCGGCGTCGCCGCGGGGCGGTTGGGACTGCAGGCGATGGTGGATGCCTGTTCGACCCAGGCGGCGAAGCTGTTCGGACTGTACCCGAAGAAGGGGACGATCCAGCTCGGCAGCGACGCCGATCTCGTCGTCTACGATCCGGGCTATCGCGGCACGTTTTCCAAGGAGGGCAGCTACTCGCGAGTGGACTACAACGCGTACGAAGGCTGGGAGCAAAAGGGCCGGGCCTCCGTCGTGACGGTTCGCGGGCAGGTGCAGGCGCGGGATGGGGAGTTCGTCGGCACAATCGGCCGTGGTCAATTCTTGAAGCGGGAGCCAACCCACTGATGGATTCGCAGACCGTACGCCAGAAGCACAAAGAGTTTCTGTTCCCGTGCGTCGCCAACTACTACGCCGAGCCCGTCGTCATCACGGAGGCGCACGGCTCGACCGTGAAGGACCTCGACGGCCGCGAGTACCTCGATTTCTTCGGCGGGATTCTCACCGCAGGGATCGGGCACTCACATCCCGAGTTCGTCAAGCGCATCCAGGATCAGGTCGCCCGGCTGGTGCACACGTCAAGCGTCTACCCGACGCAAGAGCAAGTCCGCGTCGCCGAGCGACTCACCCAGATCACGCCCGGGAAGCTCAAGAAGAGCTTCTTCACGACGAGCGGCACGGAAGCCGACGAGACGGCCATCATGCTCGCCAAGATTTACACGGGTCAGCAGGAGATCATCGCGCTGCGCCACAGCTACGCGGGCCGCAGCCAGGGCGCGATCGCGATCACGGGGCAGCAGCCGTGGCGCGTGTTGCCCACCCAAATCGCCGGGATCAAACACGCGCTCTCGCCGTACTGCTACCGCTGCCCGCTGGGCCTCGAGTATCCCGACTGCGGTATCCGCTGCGCCCAGGACATCGACGATCTGATCAAGACGACGACGACGGGGCGGCCCGCCGCCTTCATGGCCGAGCCGATTCAGGGCGCCGGCGGCTTCATCACGCCGCCCAAGGAGTACTTCGAAATCGCCGTCGGCATCGTGCGCAAATACGGCGCGGTTTTCATCTGTGACGAAGTGCAGACGGGCTGGGGCCGCACCGGCGATACCTGGTGCGGTATCGAGCACTGGGGCGTCGAGCCGGAGATCATGACCTTCGCGAAATCGATCGCGAACGGCTTTCCGGTCGGCGCGACGATCGCCACGGAAGAGGTCGCGAACGCCTTTACCGGCCTGTCGCTGTCCACATTCGGCGGCAACCCGATCTCCATGGCGGCGGTGGACGTGACGCTCGATGTCATGCAGCGCGAGAACACCCCCAAGCGCTCCGCCGAGCGCGGCAAGCAGCTCCGGGACGCGCTGGAGGAGTTCAAGAAGCGGTTCGCGTTCATCGGCGACGTGCGGGGGATGGGCCTGATGCAGGGGATCGAGTTCGTCGAGGACCGCAAAACCAAGGAGCCGTCGCCCAAGAAGACAACGACGTTCCTCGAGGCAGCCAAGCGGCACGGACTGCTCATCGGCAAGGGCGGCCTCTACGGCAATGTCATCCGCATCGCCCCGTCGATGCTGATCAGCAAGGCGGAGATCGACGACGGCTGCAAGCGGATCGAG
>QHUE01000293.1 GCA_003221825.1 Gemmatimonadota bacterium | reverse complement strand
ATCGCCCAGTTGGATCCCATCTTGAAGGCCGAGGCGAATCCCGCCGACATCCCGCCGCCGGATCCAAAACTGGGCGTCGTGAACCCCAGCAGATCGGTCGCGGTCGCGCCAAAGAGCGGAATCGTCGTGTCCGGGACGGTGGTCGCGCCGGTGGGAATGGTCCCGATGAGGTTGAACACCAACTTCCCAGGCACAACGGCAATCGTGGCGCGGAGATCGGTATCGACGAGGCCGGAGTGATCGATCGTCCCGTTGTTGCCCACGGGGCGGACCGATGCGCTTACGAACGCCGTCCCGACGTCAAGCACGATGCGGTCGCCCAAGCGCTGCGTCACCGTAACGGGGATCGTGAATTCACTGATCCGGGTGAAGGCCAACCCGGAGCCGAAGCTGTATGACTCGAAGGTCGCCCCGGTGCGCGCCACGGTCGTCGCGGCTTGCCCCCGAAGCATGCCTGGTGCAGCGACTGCAACGACTGAAAGAAGGAAGGCGCGCGCGCGCGTCACGGAAGCTTGAAGATGATGCGGATCACGCCGGACGCACTCACCACACTCGTAATGCCCTGACTCTCATTGGTAGGATGGCTGACGATGCTCTTCACGCCGGTCGTTCCCAGGGCGTCCGCCGGGTTCGGCGAGACATCCGTGGTCGCCTGCTGCAGCGCGCCGAGCGATGCCGGCTCGGCCGGCACGGTGACCTGCGCGGCAGCTTCGACCACCGTCACCAGATCACCCGGCGACGCCTGGACCACGGGCGCGGCCTCAGCCGCCTGCTTCTGCTGATGCGCCTGTTGGAACGACGGATCGGAGCGTACCGCGGCGCTGAATGCCGCCGCTGCGGCGCGATAGTCGCCGCGATCGAGCGCCTCGAGTCCCTGGCTGTAGGCGAGGAACGCGGCGAGGTTCTTCGGACCCTGACGCAGGATCCGCTGCCGCTCCGCTTCCGTCAGCTGAATGCCGAGCTCCGTCGCGAGCCCGAACACGAGCTGCTTCTCGAGATCGAGCAGCTGCTTGAATGTGCCGTTCGCCTGCGCGCCCGACCGTACGGTGCCGTCGCCACGAACCACCGTCGCTGACATGCGCACGGGACCGTTCTGCGTGATCGCGGCGACGCCCTGCACCATCCGCTCGGCGCGGAGCAGCCGGCCGACGCGCGCGGCGGTGCCGGAATCGGCACGGCCGCTCTGCCCAAGCTTCATTTCATCGAGCAGCGCGCCGATCTGCACCCGCTCGAGCAGGCGGAGGTTGCGCACCAGAGCCAGATCCGACACCAACAGCTCGGCGAGCCCGCGCGACAGCGGCTGCAGGCTCGAGTCGCCGGCGATTGTCAGCGGCAACACCGCGATGGTGGACGGCTCGGGGGCGAGCGATGTCAGCGTCGATTCGCGCGCCAGCGCCAGCTTGGCCGTTTGGGTGGCCTGCGTGCGGAGCGCGAGCTGCGCCAAGGCACGAAGCGCCGCGACTCCCCGCGTCTGCGGGTGCTTGTTGGCGAAGTCGGTGTAGGTGGCAAAGGCGAGGTCGTAGCGGCCGTCCTTCTCTTGGCACCCGCCGATCACCATCGGTCCCAGCGCGTCAGCGGGCGCCAGCATCTGTCCCGCATTCGCGACCACGACGGCCGTATCGCAGCGGCCGGCGGCCATCAAGGCGGCGGCGAGACGGAAACGGATCTAGATGCCCGTGCCTCTTGCCCCCGCAAGGGCGAGCGGCGAACGAGTGATTTACCGGTGCCTGACCGGAACCGCTATGACGCGCGTCACGTGCGCGCCGTTTCGCGGCGCGAATGTCCAATGTCTAACCGCAGAACGATTAATAAGGAAGGCAGCGCGGACTGCCCAACCACGGATGTTCGGTGGCCACCACACGGTCGGGGGGGCGAAACGGGGGCGATGCCGCCGGCTCACGCTACGCTTTGCAGCATCTGACGCATCTTGCGCGCCAGGTCCTCGATCTGCTTGAGCCCGGCCAGCGTCTCCTCGTCGTACTTCTCGGGCGCGAGGAGCAATAGCTGGGTCTCGGCGAGAATCGCCGATAGTGGGTTGGAGAGGTCGTGCCGCAGCGTGGCCAGCGCCTTCGGATCGGTCATTTACAGCAATGAGCGGTACAGATCCCGCAGGTGGTGATCCCGCAGGTCTCGCACCGATTGCCACAAATCCTGCTCCGTGCCGGCGCAGAAGATTTCCGCGCTCGAGCGCTCCGCCTCCGTGCCCTCGGCACCGAACAGGATGCGGCCACGCCAGACACCGTCTTCGGTGCGACGCAGGGTGAGTCGAATGTCTATGGGTTGTCCGTCAAAGCGAATCGGGGGCAGGTCGTGGACGACCGTATCGGTTGCAGCAGCTGGTGTGTATCGGGCAGGTTGTGCCGGCATGCCGATCCAGGGGCTGGTTTGAAACAACATTATAAATCACTAGGGGTTATGCAATACTCAAATCGTACGCCCCTAGCCCGCGAGCTCTAGCTGGCGGCTCAGCATCTCGAGGTCGAAGCCTTCCTTGCGGACCCGCAGGTCGTAGTAGAAGAGGGTGAATACGCATGTAAGCACCGGATAGATGAGCAACGACACACAGGCAGCGAGCACTGCCAGGACCGTGTCCAGTCCGCCCACGAACCCTCCCAGGATTCCACCCACCACTCCGGCACCGAGGTACACCACCAGGATCAGACCGACCGAGACGACCCCCAGCGCCAGCGCCTTCCACTTGAAGCCCTTCGTCAGGTCCCAGGAGCGCTTCAGTGCCTCGCCGGACGAGCCCGACTCGAGGGCGGCCGCTTCCGCGGCGACGGAGTAGCCGCACGCCACCACAATCCCGGGGATGATGAGCGCCAACGTGGCCAGGACGGTCAGGATTCCGCTCATGACGTTCGCACCGAAGATCGTGCCGAACCTGCCGCTCGCGAACCGCATCGCGTCGCCGAACAGGGGCGTCCGGCCGAGGTAGGCCTCCGACACGACGCGCACCGTCGCGCCGGTCACGAGCACGCTCCCCACCAGCGTCAGCAGCCGGTCCAGCAGGCTCAAACCGGGATTCTGCGCGGCCCCACCCGTCAGATCGAGGTAGACATCCATTGCCGTCGGGATGCCCTCGCACACGACCGTGATGCCCAGCACCAGCGCGAAGTGGCGGCGCAACAGGACGAGCGCGCCATCCAGGACCTCGCCGATGGACAAGGGACGTAGCTGATAAGTCGCCATGGGAGCCTCCCGAAGTGCCCGGCCTTCATTACTATGAATGACTAGGCGTCATACGATACTCCCAAAGGACGATCACCGCTCCGGCGCTGGGATGAACGTCAATGCAAAAAGGACCAGGCAGGCCAGCAGCACCCACACGCGCGACTTCGGCAGCGGACGGTACGCATCGAGCACGGGAGGATGACCGAACTGACCCCGCGACAGGATGAGCACGATGAACGCCCAGGCGAACCAGCTCCGCGACACGTAACCGAGCAGGAGCACGAGCACCCAGAAGGCGCGGGCAACCTGCCGTTGGGCCCTCGGGAAGGCCGAGTACAGGATGTGGCCGCCATCGAGCTGGGCGATGGGAAGCAGGTTCAACATGGTCACGAGCATCCCCATCCATCCCGCGAAGGCCATGGGGCTGAGCGTCACCGCGCTTCCGCCGTACGTGAGATGGCGCAGGAGGTATGTCGCCACCGAGTCGCCGAGCAGCCACATCCCCCACCCGGTCGACACCTGCATCCCGCTCGCGCCCGGGTCGGTCGCGATATGGCTGTGCGCCAAACCGATCCACAGCACCGGGAGGGCGACCACGAATCCGGCGATCGGCCCGGCGGCGCCGATGTCGAGCAGCTGGCGGCGGTCGTTCAGAATCGAGCGCAGCCGGATGAAGGCGCCGAACGTGCCGACCCCGATCGGCATGGGCGGTCCCGGCAAGAAGTGCGGCGGCGACACGTTCACCTCATAGCGGCGTGCCGTGAGGTAGTGACCCAGCTCGTGACTCAAGAGAATGGCGAGGAGCGGCAGCGAGAATGCAAAGCCGCTCACACAGGCGCGCAGGAACGTCAGGTCCCACGCGGTGGGATTGAAAATCAACCCTAGCTCGGCGGGAATGGCGCCGGCGATCACCGCACCGGAGACCGTCGTCATGAACAGCGTGGCGGCGAGCAGCAGGGCATGCAGCAGCCAGTTTTCGCGTTGTTTGTGGGTGGAGCGAGTAAGGACGAGATGCCGCCCATCCCCCTCGCTGGACCAGTAGTAAGTCCCCGGCCATTGCTGGAGGGCCTCAGCGAGCGCAGGCGATGGTCCGGCGTGAGCCGGATCTACAAGTGCGTCAACAACTTCGCGGTCGTGGAGGGGGGTGGTCCGCCACGCCAGCAGGAACGGGGCGAGACTCACCGCCACTCTTGACTCGCCGCCCGGCGCGGCCTACTATGACTCGTTCGCATACCGCCATAATCCCAAGTTTCCATTATCAACGAGAACACTCCCCCA
>QHUE01000296.1 GCA_003221825.1 Gemmatimonadota bacterium | reverse complement strand
TATACGACGGAGAAGACCGAGACCCTGCTCCAGGGGTTCGACAAGAACGTCGCCGCTGCGCGCGCCGCGATCAAAGCGGCGAAAGACGGCGATTTCGCGGTCAATTGGTCATTGAAGCGGGGCGGCCACACGATCTTCACGCAGCCGCGCGGTCCCGTGGTGCGCAACCACCTGAGCCATCTCGCTCATCATCGCGGGCAGCTCACCGTCTACCTGCGGCTCCTCGATATCCCGGTGCCGTCCATCTACGGGCCCAGCGCAGACGAGCGGGTCTGGAGCTGAAACTCCCCGTTCCCTCGGACACCGGGGCGACGCTAGCCTCGTAGGCTCGTCATCTCTGTCGGAGATCCTCGATGCGTGGTCACGTACTCATGTGTGCGTTTCTTCTTCTCTCCTGTTCGAGGCTGAACGCTCAAGACTCGACACCGCCTCCGACGGGCCGGCTCGTGGATATTGGCGGCCGCCGGTTGCACATCATTTGCAAGGGTGCCGGAACGCCCACCGTCATCACCGAGAGCGGCAGCAGCAGCTTCTCGATCGA
Organism: Gemmatimonadota bacterium; assembly: GCA_003221825.1. Lineage (GTDB taxonomy): Bacteria > Gemmatimonadota > Gemmatimonadetes > Gemmatimonadales > GWC2-71-9 > 20CM-2-65-7. The sequence goes on along the minus strand of QHUE01000296.1, from coordinate 4,007 downwards.
ATGGGCGCTGGTGCAGGACAAAGTCTCAGCGTTCACGCGCATTTGCAGCTACGACCGCGCGGGCTTCGCCTGGAGCGACCGCGGGCCGGCGGAAAACACCGTCGAGGAGACGATGGACGACCTCCATCGCCTCCTGCGCGCGGCCGGGGTCGCGCCGCCGTACGTACTGGTCGGGCACTCCATCGGCGGGATGTACGTGCGCGCCTATCAGCGGCGCTACCCGGACGAAGTCTCAGGGTTGGTCCTGGTCGACGCGACACCGGAGGAGGACGCGGAGTATCTGTACGATGGAAAGTCGGCGCCAGGCATCCAGCTCAACTACGATCAGCTCGCATCCGTGTACGCGCCGTACATCAAGAATCCGCCGCCGCCGCTCGAGCTCCCCACCGCCGTCGATACGCCCTACAACAAGCTGTCGCCCGAGCTGCAGCGCGACGAAGTGTGGGCGGAGCGGTTGTGGCGATCGCGGGTGGACATGCCCCATTCGTGGATCACCGCCGAGTCCTGGCGTCAGGAGTTCGTTGCCCTCCGGCAGCTGCGTCTTGCGACGCCGCACGCCTTGGGCGATCTCCCATTGATCGTGCTGCGGCGCGGCCGGAGGACCAATGACGTTCTGAACCAGCGTGAAGCGGATCTCGTCGCGCTGTCGGGCGTAGGGAAGCTGGTCATCGCGACAGACAGCGACCACGAGATTCAACTCTACCAGCCGGATCTGGTCGGTCAGGCGATCCGGGACGTGATCGGAGAGACCAAAGTACATCTCGGGAGTTCACGACATCTGTGAGGCTCACGCCATGCGCCATCTGATAGTTCTCATCGCGCTGACGCTTCCCCAGGGGCTTGCCGCTCAGGAGCGCGTGATCACGCCCTCGGGTCGCACTGTCCTGCTCTATCCCAACGGCACCTGGAAATACGCCGACTCGGCGGCGGCGACCGCGCCCAACGCCGTCGAGCGCAAGCGGCCGGCGAGCTCGACGGCCCGGCTCGATCTGCTGCGCGGCAAGGCCAGCCTTTACTACGACCCCGCCAAATGGCGGGTCGCGCCGACCACCGAACCGGGACGCTCGCAGCTGCAACATGTGGACGGCGACGGCTACGCCATCGTGATCGCCGAGCGGCTGCAGATGCCGCTCGAGGGGCTGCGCGATTTGGCGCTGAACAACGCGCGGAACGCGGCGCCCGATGCCCAGATCGTGAGCCAGGAGACGCGCCGCGTGAACGGGCGCGATGTGATGGTGCTGCAGATCCGCGGGACGCTGCAGGCGATTCGCTTCGTCTACCTCGGCTACTACTATGCCGGTCCCGAGGGGACGATCCAGCTGCTGACCTACACAGCCGCCAATCTGTTCGATGAATACAAGCCGCAGTTCGAGCAGCTGCTCGACGGCCTCACGATCAACCAGTAACAATTCGAAACTTCATGATCCGACTGTGAGTAGGGGCTGACGATGCTCGGAATCCCGGAGTGGGCAATCGGTATCGCCGCGATCCTCGCGGTCATCTCCGTCCTGAAGGTGGTGACGACGCGGCTCGTGCCGCCCGGCTACCGGCAGCGCTCGTGGAGGGGCGAGACGCCTCCTGAAACCGAAGACATGCAGGCGAGGCTCGCGGAGCTCGATGAGCTGAAACGGCGAGTCGCCGAGCTGGAAGAGCGCGTCGACTTCACCGAGCGCCTCCTCGCGAGACAGCGCGAAGGAGAGCGGTTGCAGCCTTAGAACGCTAGCGCGAGGGTTACCGCAGATCCACGCGCGCGACGCCGTACGCCCCCACGCCGATGAGCGTCTGGCCATCCGGCAGGAGCACGATCCGATCGAATACGCGACTCAAGTCATTCGGCTTGAGCGAGACCCTGACGCGCTCCAGCACGGAATCGTCCGCGAGCCGAACCTGATAGTAGCCGTACAAGCTCGCGAAAAACGCCGCCGCTCCATCACCCGACAGGGCCGACTCGTCCGCAATGCCGTTGAAGCGATACACATAGGTGCTTTCCGCGTAGTTGCGCACGAACTGGTAGTCGGACGTCCACAGCCGGTTCGCGAACAGCAGGTAGCGACCCGCGCGATCGGACGAAACCTTGTCTCCAAAAAAGTTGAGCACCCCGTGCAGCGGCGAAAACGAATCGATGGCCGCGGTATAGGTCTGCGCATTGACGGGACAACACGCGTCCTCGAGCAGCAGCACGAGCCCTCAGCACGATCGGAATCCGGTCGATCTGACCCGTCACCAGGTTGACGACGCCCAGCTCGCGCGTGCTGTAGAGCCCGACCAGCAGCGAATCGCCGCTCAGCGACAGGTCCATGCCGCTCGGCCGCCCTGACAGCGCGATCGGCGTCTCGAACGTCATCGTCCCGATCGACAACACGAGGATGCGACCGCTGTCGGGCTGCGACAGGTACAGCCTGCCGCGCGTCGTGTCGAGCACCACGTCGGACACCCGGCCGCCAAGGGGCACGGTGACCGTCGGCCGGCGGATCGCGTCGATCACCAGGAACTGGCAGCAGGCCGGGTAGTACCGCGTGCGATAGCCAAAGGCGTCGCGCGCAAAGAAGCTGATATACGGCAGATACGTCTGGCCGGTGATCCATGCCCGATCCATCTGGACGGCGAACGTGTCCGTCGCGTTTTGCCCGCTCGCCGGCGCCGAGTCGCGCGCGTTGACCGGTGGCCCCACCTCGTAGCCGAGCCACGTGATCCGCGCATCGTGCAGATCGCCCACGCTGGCGCCCACGAAGAACCGGACCGTGTCTCCCGGAAGCGCCGTGGGGTTGGCGTCGGGTCCCAGGTAGTACCCGCCCATCGTCGGTGGAGTGAGGAAATGCAGGACGACGGAATCGGACGTCTCCTGGCGCAGGTGACCGACCACTTGCAGCTCGACCGTCCAGCGGTCGACCAGCAGCGAGGGCGTCGGGATGCGCACCGTGCGACTCACGTGCGACGCCCCCCCGCCAGCGACGCTGTCGCGGTGTAGGGCGAGCGCCGCGTCCTCGTACACGATTTCGGTATACGTGATGCCCTCGAGGTCGGCGACGTCGTAGCTGACTGTCACGGAGTCGTCGATTCTGGCCGGCGATGGCAGGACCGTGAACGTGTTGATCGTGGGGCCCAGGGGGACGGTGCGGCCGGGACCCGTGCCGCCGTCGCACGCCCACGCGAGCAGGATGATTATTGCGGTAGCCGCGCGCCGCGCTGGCATGCTCATGAGGCAGTTCTACCCCAGTGCGGGTCCTTCATGCCCTCTATAGCGGGATTGCCAGCAGAAAACTGCAATGCGAGACGCAGCAAAGGATCTCTATATGAGCCGAGACATACCCGCCTACTTCGGCTGCCAGCGCGCCTCTTTGAGTAGTTGAGCGATGATATCCGACGCGGTTCGTCCCGCCGCCTCGGCCGCAAAATTGATCACGATGCGATGCGTCAACACCGTCGGCGCGACCGCGCGCAGATCGTCCTCGTCCGCCATCGGCCGGCCGTCCAGCGCCGCCCGCGCCTTGGCGCCGAGCACGAGGTACTGCGAGGCGCGGGGCCCGGCGCCCCAGGAGATGTACTCTTTAATGAAGGGCAGGGAGGCGGCCTCAGGGGGCCGTGTCATGCGGACCAGCGTGACCGCCGCCTTCACGAGCGCCTGCGACACCGGAATACGGCGGACGAGATGCTGCATGGCGACCACGTCGTCGGACGTGAGTACCGAATTGACCTCGGCCATCGCATCGCCGGTCGTGGCGGCGACGATCGCCTCTTCCTCCTCCTGCGACGGATAGTCCACCCGCAGCTCGAACATGAACCGATCCAGCTGGGCCTCAGGAAGCGGGTAGGTTCCCTCCTGCTCGATCGGGTTCTGTGTCGCGAGCACGAAGAAGGGCGCCGGCAGGTGGTGCGTCTGGCCGGCGGCGCTCACTTGGTGCTCCTGCATCGCCTGCAGCAGCGCCGCCTGCGTCTTGGGGGGTGTGCGATTGACCTCGTCGGCCAGTACGATGTTCGCGAACACCGGTCCGCGCACGAATCGGAAG
>QHUE01000084.1 GCA_003221825.1 Gemmatimonadota bacterium | reverse complement strand
GACGGCGTCGTCGTCGCCAACTCGCTGAAGGAAGTCACCGGCCGGCTGCAGCGCGTGCTCGGGATGACGCACGACGAGTTCTTCAACACCTACTTCACCGGCCAGAAAGAGCTGGCGGTCCTGGCGGATGCGACGCGTCCCGAGCGCGCCGCGTTTCTCTCGCGCGTGCTGCGCCACGAGCAGCTGACGATCGCACAGGAGCGCGTGCGTGAGCGCCGCAACGCCCTGGGGCACGAGGTGGACGGGCTCGAGACGGGGCTGCCCCCGCAAGCCGAGCTCGAGAAAGAGCGCAAGGTTGCCGAGACGCGGCTGGCGGGTGCCCGCAAGGCCGCGACGGCGGCGGCGGCCGAGCGGAGCAAGGCGCAGCAGGCGCTCGCGGAGGAAGAGCCGCGCTGGCAGCAGTGGGTGGAGCGCCGCGAGCGCACCCTCTCCTTGCATGGCGACCTGCGTGTCGCGGAGCAGGGTGTGGTGGTTGCGCGGCAGGAGTTTCAGCGCCTCGACAAGGAGCTGGCGGAAGCACTGGCGGCGCGCGAGGAGCTGCGCAAACTCGATGCGGACGTCGCGCCCATCTCGAAGCTCAAGGCGGAGCTCGCCGAGCTGGAGCGGCTGCACCGCGAGGACGCGGCGCGCCGCGAGGAGCAGGCGAAGCTCACCGAGCTGACGCGGAACCTGAGTGTCCTGGATCGTCGTATCGCCGAGCTGGCGGAGGCGGAGGCCGCGCTCGTGCGTGCGGCCGAGGAGGCGCGCGCGCTGGCGGAGCGGCTGGAAGCCGCGGACAACGTAGCCCGCGACCAGCAGGCCGCGTGGGTCCGCGAGAAGGAGTACGCGAACACGCGGCGCGCGGAGCTGCTCAAGCAGCATGAGGAGGTGAAGGACCAGCGCGACAAGATCGAGCGCCTCGGCCCCGAGGGACAATGCCCGACCTGTCTCCGTCCGCTCGGCGCGGAGCACCGCGCGGTGCTCGACGTGCTGAACAACCAGCTCGAAGCGATCGTGACCGATGGCATCTACTTCAAGCAGCGCATCGAGCAGCTGACCGAGCCGCCCGCTGCGGTGACACAGGCGGAGGCGGCGCGCGATGCGCTGCGCGAGGAGGCGCGGCAGGCGAGCGAGCGGGAGGGTAACTTGCGGGCGCAGGCGGGCGAGCGGTCGCGGGCCCAGAAGGAGCGGGCCGGCCTCGCCAAGCGGACGCAGGAGATCGACCGGCGGATGGCGGCGCGGGATGCGGGCTACAACGCCGAGCGGCACAACGACGTTCGCACGGAGCTGGCACGCCTCGAGCCGGTGGCGTTGCAGGCCGCGGCGCTGGCGGCGCGCGCCGAGCGTGCCGAGGCACTGGTGGGTGAGGCGGAGCTCGCGGAGAAGGCGCTCTCGGCGCGGGAGGAACACGTCAAACAGCTCGCGGATGCGGTCCAGGCGCAGGGATTCTCGGAGCCGAAGTTCCAGGCGGCGCGCGAGCGCCACGACCGCGCGGCGCACGCGCTGCGGGCCGCCGAGCTGGCCGTGGCGGAGACGCGCGGCGAGCTGGTCGCGGCCGAGAGCGCGGTGCGCGATACGGAGCGCCGCGCCACGGAGCGGGCCGCCCGCGAGCGCGTCATCGCGGAGCGCAAGATCGAGTACCGGCTGCACAACGAGCTGGATCGGGCGCTCTCGGATTTGCGCGCCGAGTTGAATGCCGCCATGCGCCCCGAAATCAGCGCGCTGGCCTCCGGCTTTCTGTCCGATCTCACCGATGCGCGGTACGACGAGGTCGATCTGGACGAGGACTACCGGGTGGTCGTGCTGGACGAAGGCGTGCCGAAGCCGGTGATCTCGGGGGGCGAAGAAGACATCGCCAACCTCGTGCTGCGGCTCGCCATTTCGCAGATGATTGCGGAGCGGGCGGGCCAGCCGCTCTCGCTCCTCGTGCTCGATGAAATCTTCGGCTCGCTCGACGAATCGCGGCGCCAGCACGTGCTGGCGCTGCTGCGCCGGCTGGGCGACCGCTTCCCGCAGGTCATTCTCATCACGCACATCGAGCAGGTGCGCGACGGGCTCGACCGCGTCATTCGCGTGTCGTACGACGCGACCACCGGTGCGAGCATCGTCCGCGACGACACCGCTACCCTGGGACCGCCCGATGCGAGCGTGGCTGCCTGAAGCCCGCGTAACGGGCCCGGAGCCCGCGGTCGAGCGCGACATCGAGGGACTGAATCGCGTCTTTGCGGAGGCCTTTACCGACCGCTATCGCCGCGACGGGTTGATCGGCGTCCGCGTCCCCCAGCTCAATCCGCTGGTGTGGCGTTATGCGCTGCTCGACGCCGGCGCGGGCGCGATGGTCTGGCGCGACGAGCAGGGCGACATCGCGGCGTTCAACGTCGCACACCAGGCGGGAGCCGAAGGATGGATGGGCCCGCTGGCCGTGCGTCCGGACCGGCAGAGCACCGGGGTCGGCAAGACGATCGTGGGCACCGCCGCCGACTGGCTCATCGATCGCGGCGTCACGACGCTCGGTCTCGAGACGATGCCGCGCACACCCGAGAACATCGGTTTCTACGCGCGCCTCGGGTTCGTGCCCGGGTTTCTCACCGTGACGCTCACGAACGAAATCGCGACCCGGGGCCATCCGGCGCCGGTGCTGCTGTCCCGCCGGTCCGCCGAGGAGAAGGAGGCGGCGATGGCGTCGGGCCGCCGGCTCGTGAACGATCTCGTCGCCGGGATCGACTTCTCGCGCGAGATCATGCTCACCGCCGAGCTCGGTCTCGGCGATACGTCGCTGATCGAAGGCGATACCGGGCTCGATGCGATGGCGGTGTGGCACTCCGCGCCGCTCGCCGACAGCCGCACCCGCGACGAAGTCCGCGTGCTGAAGCTCGCCGCGCGCAGCGACGCCGCGTTCGATGCCGCGGTGGGCGCCGTCGAAGCGGCCGCCGCCAAGGCGGGCATTCGCCGCATCGCGATCCGCTGCCAGAGCCGCTACGCGGACGCGTTCCGGCGTCTGATCGCCCGCGGCTACCGCGTGCGGTGGACCGATCTGCGGATGACCTACGAAGGCTATCCTGAGCGGCATGCCGCTCAGGGCGTGCTGTTTTCGAATTGGGAGATCTGAGCCTCGTAAAGCAGGTCCCTTCGCTACGCTCAGGCGAGCGATCTGACCACGATGCTCATGGCCATCGATCGAGACGACCCTCATTGGAATTTCGGCTACAGGGCGGACCTGCATCGCTCATTGATGAATACAACACATGGGTGTATCCCGTCGTTCTTGCCGTGGGAAGCGACTGTTTGAAAATGGTGCAAGTCCATGTGCATTGCGGCTCGTGGCTTCGAAGATTTCAAAAACTGGCGTTGTGATGAGCACTTATGTTCCAGCTGGAGATATTTCGCTTGGCACAGTTGGCCAAGCCTAGCCGAGCGCGAAAGAATTGGTCCGGCGCCCCCAAGATGGCTACAGATGCGACGTGACTATGCTGTCTACAAACTGTGCGCGCCAACAATGCGCTGCAGCCGACGTTTGCTGGCGCAAACGCGGCTGAGCTTAATACGTTAGACGGCCCCATTGCGTCTCGGACAGGCTTACAAACGCTATCAGTGTTCTTCGGCGCTCTCGCGGTAGTCGTTGGAGTTCTCTTCATGCGAATGAAGTGGTGGGGTGGTTCTGATTTCGACCTCACCGGATTCCTCTGGCTTGTCACCAATGGTCCACGGTTGGTCGTTCTCTTCTTCTTCCTTGTTCTCGTCGGTACCGCGATCTCGTACTGGGTCAGACCTTTGCGCGCGGGCGGTTGAGCATCGACCGCGCCTATCCCCCGAGGTCTCTGTCCGTCTGCCGGCGTGCATTCCGCCAAATGCCTGTGATGCCGAGGGCGATGAGCAGGGCGGCGATGGCTAAGGAGATTGTGAGTCCCCGGGCGGTCGGATCGTTGAACATCATGATCGAGCTGCCCACGTAGACGATCGGCACCGCAAATCCTAGCAGGATGAGCTCGATGCCCGCGTGGACATTCGCCCGCCGGCGCATTCGCTCGCGTTGCTCCTGAGACAGCTGTGGCCAGTTAAAGCGAAATGGTTGCAGCCAGCCGACGTGCGGGTAGCGGCGGGACAACGCCGAAAGGCCGAATATGCCGGCGAGGACCCCAAGGATCACGAGCTGGACGATCTGCCACATGGTCCATTCCCAGGGCTTGAGGGAGATCCAATCTAGAGAACGCCGTCCCGGTCTCCAAATCTGAAGGTCCCAAGACCGACCTTGGCTGTGCGGGCCGTTTAACAAACGGCTGAAGCTGGCGGCGCCGTTCTGCTGTGGTAGTCTTCCATCTGTGAAATCCTCCAGTCGGCGCCGCAGCTTAGGCGCATTTTGTTAGGCAGAACGCCCGCCGGATCATGCCTCAATCACCGCAATTCGAGCTATCGGAACATGACCGAGAGTTCGGCGAGTGGTTTTATCAGCAGATCGCCAAAGCGTTCCTGTTCAAGCGGTCCGAGTGGGTGGACAGTATCGCTGCGCAGCTGCAATCGGATCGTGCACCTGACAAGCGACACGAGGTCATCGTCATTTGGCTCAGCGACATGACTGCGTTCACAGCCCCGGGGCGCTACATCTATGTAACGGGGCGCTTGATGGAGTATTGTCCCGGCGAAGCCTCCTTGGCATTCACAATCGCACACGAGCTTGCGCATCATGACCTCGGTCACCTGCGCTACTTTCCGCGGTGGTTCCGCGGCTTGGCCGCCCATTGGATCACGGAGATCATCTTTCTTGTCGTTCATAGCGTCCAGCACTTCTTCTATAGCCCGGAACGCGAGTCTGCAGCCGATCGGTACGCTTTGGATCTCTGTATCCGCGCTGGCTGGGATCCTCGCGACTGCCTACACCTTTTCGATCAACTGGAGGACCGGTTACTGGACCTCGGGGATATCGCCGGCGTGTATGGCCCGAGCGAATCGGATGATGAGTTGCTGCCCAATGCGCCCTTGATGACCAAGTTGAGAATCTGGGCATGGCAACGCAGCCGTGGCTACTTACCGGTTCGTGATCGGCGTCGTGCGCTTGAGGTCTATCTAGATGAACGCGATCGCGGGCGGGCGTCTGTCTGATATCAACTTTGAAGTGCAACACTGAGTCTCATTTCGCATGACATTCCTCCCTACATGCACCGGAAGCTGCCCAACGGTTTGGCTCAGGCCAACGTCGTCAGGCTGCGTCGTGCACATGTCACGTCTAGCCGTTCGCGTCGGTGCGGGCGTCCTCGCTCTCCTCGCTCCTATCGCCCTGCGCGGCAAGCGCTGACAATCGCCTGGTTTACATAGTTCGGTCGATGTGCGTTGGACCGATCTGCGCATGACGTATGAAGGGTATCCCGACCGGCATGCCGCCCAGGGTGTGCTCTTCTCGAATTGGGAGATCTAGACTCGGCCCGGCATTCCCGACACGTAGATGACCTGCGCCAATCCGAGCACCTCGATCGTATGGGGCAGGTTCGGCGGCAGGTCGAGCCGGTCTCCAGGCCCGAGGTCCACGGCCTCAGCGCCGGCTGTGATCCGCAGAAAACCCTCGACGACCCAGCGCGTTTCGGGAAACGCGTGCGCGTGCTCGGCCATCCGCACGCCCGGGAGATCCGACCACCACGCGGTGACCATGCCTTCACGCTCGAGCGCGCGGCGCAGCGTCGCCACCTGCAGCGGCCCGAGCCGCGGGTCCCAGGGCCGTCGCGCCAGCGTCACGACACGAAGCGCGGCGCGCCGACGAGAATACGCCGGGCGGTCAGGACAATTCCGGCGGCGTAGAGCAAATGAATCGTGCCACTGGGCACGTGTGCCACAAAGAGCAGCAGGAACCACGTGATCAGCATCACGACAGCAGCGAGCAGTGTGAGATTCACGGCGATTGACCTTTAGGGGGCAGAAAGTATTGTAGTACCCAGGAACGGAGAGATCAAACTATTGAGCCAACAAGCTCGATTGTGGACCCGGATACTGCGGCCCATGTCATGCCCCCACGTTGGGGAAGACAGAATTCGTGGTGAGGGACCCATCATTACTTTCGGGCTTCAATAACCCTCTCCGTTCCTGTCGTAATCGGTCGGCCGGCCCATGTTATGTGGTCCCGGCCGATCGTTTTTGTGTGAGTGACGCCCGGAAATATTGCGCGGCGAGCAGCGGCTTTCGTTTGATCACGAATCCAACCAGCAGGATCACGATCCAGAGCGCATAGGCGACCGAGACCTCTTCGCGCAGGTGCGGCGCGAGGAACTGCACCAGCCACAACACGAACAGGGCGGTGGCATCAAACCAGTCGAACTTCATGTTCGCGAGCACCACCATGCCCAGTCCCGTTTGCAGCAGCGTGAGAATGATTTCTGTGCGCTGGCCGGTATCGAACGGGAAGTCCGCCCAGGTGCCGGTGTGACGGTAATGCGAATAGCCGTACACCAGCGGGATCATCGCGGCGAGAATCGTCCATTGATTGATATTGCTCGAGACCATGTTCATCAGGGCCATCGGCGCATGGGTCACACGCCGGGCCCAGAGGAACGCCGACACCTTCTCGGGAAATTCCGACAGGAACGGGGCGACCCACTGCACCAGGACGAATTGGCTGACCCCCAGCAAACCGGCTACCGCCAGCATCGACTCGAGGAACGGATGCGCGGTGACGTACAACAGGAACCCGCCCCCGCCGAACAAGGCGCCGATGGCGGCGATGCGTCGCCAGCCCCGCTGCCGGTAGGCCCATTGGGACACGCGCGAGGCGTCGGACAGCTCGTCGACGTTGTGGGGCGGGTGGCGGAGCAAAACCAGGAGATACGCGACATACAACAGCACCAACACGAGCGCGTCGATCCAGCTGATGGACTGCTTCCAGACGATCACGACGAAGTAGAGGAGCGGTGGCACGAGCCCGACCACCTCGACGGCGTGTTCCGGTAGGAGCGTGATAGGCGTGAGCAGCGGATCGCCCCGCCGCCGTCCCGCCAGCGCGAAGACGAAGTAGATCATCGGCCAGCCCAGGCCCAGCAGCAGCCGGATCGCGCCGGTCAGGTTGGCGATGGCGAGGTGGGCCCGTTCGGGATCGCGTCCTGCTTCCCAGGCGATGACCGCTTCGACGGCGAATTCGGGCAGGGTCTGCAGCCACGCGAGAATGGCGAGCGCGAGACCCTGGGAAATGAGGAATTGTGCGGCTTCCGCGCCCCAGGCGACGAGGAATGCCGACAGCAGCATGCTGGGAAACGTCCAGAGCGCCGCGAGTGCGGTGCCTCCCGCCTGCGTCGCCGAGACGAGTAGCTTTAGGAATCGCACGGGGGTCCAAACTTACTATGCCACGAGACCAAATGAAGTCCGCCAGCCTGCACAGCTTTCACGAATCGCACACCGAGCCGACCGAGGTGCGGATTCCCTTCCAGACGCTCGTCCACGAGATGCTCGAGCAGCTCGGGGAGGACCCCAAACGCGAGGGGCTGCGGCAGACGCCGGCGCGGGTGGAGGCGTCGCTCAAATGGCTGACGCGCGGCTACGGGCTCGACGTCGAGGAAGTCGTCGGCGACGCCGTGTTCGAGGAAACGCACGAGAGCATGATCTGCGTCCGCGACATCGAGATCTATTCGATGTGCGAGCACCACATGTTGCCGTTTTTCGGCAAGGCGCACGTCGCCTATCTGCCCAACGGCAGGATCGTGGGGTTGTCCAAGATCCCGCGGGTCGTGGAGGTCTTCGCGCGGCGGCTCCAGGTGCAGGAGCGGCTCACCGACCAGGTCGCCGAGGCGCTGTGCCGGGTGCTGAAGCCGCTGGGGGTGGGCGTCGTCATCGAGGCCTATCACCTGTGCATGATGATGCGCGGCGTCGAGAAGCAGAACTCGAAGACCGTGACCAGCTCGCTGCGGGGTGCGTTCCGCGACGACGCCAAGACACGCGATGAGTTCCTGCGGCTCGTGCACGGCGGCGCCGGGCTGCCTTGAAGATCGCGCTCGTGACGGGCGCATCGCGGGGCATCGGCCTCGCGGTCGCGGAAGCGCTGCATGCGACCGGCATGCACGTCGTGCGTGTGGCGCGGAGCCTGCGGTATCGGTCGAGCGAGCGGATGACGGACATGCCCTGCGACGTCACCAAGCCGGTCGCGGTGAAATCGCTCGTCGACCGGATCGTCGGCGAGCTCGGCCTGCCGGACATCGCGGTCAACAACGTCGGAATCTTCTTCATCAAGCAGCTCGCCGAGACCACGTATGACGACTTCGCGCTCACGCTGGCAACCAACCTGACGGCGCCGTTTTTGATCGCGCACGCGCTGGTGCCGGGGATGGTGCTGCGCGGCAGCGGCCATCTCGTCACGATCGGCTCGATCTCAGACTACATCGGATTCCCCGGCTCTACGGCGTACGCGGCCAGCAAGTTCGGGTTGCGAGGCATGCACGAGGTGATCCGCGCCGAGACGGCGCGCAGCGGAGTGCGCACGACCCTCGTGTCGCCTGGGCCTGTGGACACAGACATCTGGGATGCCGTTGATCCCGATTCCAAGCCCGGCTTCACCAAGCGCAAGGACATGATGCGCGTTGAGGACGTCGCGGCGGCGGTGGTGTACGCGGTGACGCAGCCGGAGCATGTGGCGGTGACGGAGATCCGGCTGCTGCCTGCGATCTACACGCCGAGGGGTTAATGCACATCGAGCTCACGGAAATGCTCCGCTGTCCCGAGCCGCACCGCGAAGAAATGCTGGTGCTGTCCACCGGCGAGATGAAAGACCGCATGGTGCGCTCGGGGCTCCTCGGCTGCCCCGTGTGTCACAACGAGTATCCGATCTCGCGCGGCATCGTCAACTTCCGCCGCAGCAAAGAGCGCGTGGCCAAGGAGTCCTCCGGCCCGCGGCCGGCGTACGCGCCGCCCTCACCCTTGCCCTCGGCCGACGCCGCGCAGCTGCAAGCACTGCTCGAGCTCTCGGGGCCGGGGGGCTATGTGGTCCTGGTCGGCGCGGCGGTGCGCCAGGCGCCGCGACTCAGCGGCCTGATGGAAGGGCTGCACTTCGTCGGCATCAATCCGCCGCCGGATATGGAGGAGCAACCCACCCTATCGCTCATCTACGCGAACGACAAAGTGCCGCTCCGCACTTCCGTTGCGCGGGGCGTCGTCGTCGGCGCCGATCTCGCCACCTCACCCTGGCTGGTCGAGGCGCATCGCGTGTTGCTGCGCGGCCGCCGCTTTGTCGTCGAAAACGAAGAGCCCGAACTACCGATCGGGCTCATCAAGCTGGCGGCCGAGCACGGGCTCTGGGTGGGCGAGAAGCGCTAGCCTTCAATCGCGGCGGCGATCGCGTCCCCCGCCGCGTAGGTGGCGTCAATCACTTCCTTGTAATGCTGCTCGACGATTCGGCGCTTCACTTTCAGCGTCGGCGTCAGCTCGCCGGACTCGATCGAAAAGTCCTTCTCGATCAGCACGACCTTCTTCGGCGTCTCGAACTTCGCCAGGTCGCGCAGCATGTCCATCACCTCGCGCTCCACCTTCGCCTTCACATCCGCCAGCTCGATCAGCTCGGCGCGCGAGCCGTACGTGAGGCTCCGCTCCTGGGCCCAGCGCTCGAGATTGTCGAAGTTCGGGACGATGAGGATGATCGGAAACTTGCGGCGATCGCCGTAGAGCATGGCGTTGGCGACGAACTTGTTGCGCTTGACCATCATCTCGATCGGCTGCGGCGCGATGTACTTCCCGCCCGCCGTCTTGAGCAGCTCCTTCTTGCGGTCGGTGATCTTGAGGTAGCCGTCCGAATCGAGCTCGCCGATGTCGCCGGT
>QHUE01000290.1 GCA_003221825.1 Gemmatimonadota bacterium | reverse complement strand
TCGATGCGGTCGCCGCGGTTCATCCAGCGATAGTGCATGCGGCCGTGATCGCAGATGAAGTAGCGGTTGACGTCGAGATTGGGCCGCGGGCGCACGCGCACGACGACCTCATCGCGCGTATCGAGCGTGATGTTGCATCCTTGAGAACAGCCGGTGCAGATCGACGCCGTCTTGTCGAGCTCCCAGGCGCGCGCCTTGTGCAGAAAGTCCTTCGACAAGAGCGAGCCGACGGGACAGAGATCGACCACGTTGCCGGCCCAGGGATGATCGAGCCGCGCCTCGGGATGAATGCCGATGAAGGCGCGGTCGCCACGCTCGGAGACGTTCAGGACCGGCTCTTTCGCCACGTCCTCCATGAAGCGGACGCAGCGCGTGCACAGAATGCAGCGGTTGGGCACGTACAACACGTCGGGGCCAAAGTCCTCGACGGGATTGAACCGCTTGGCGAACTCGGCGTAGCGGGTGCGTGCCTGGCCTTCTTGGAAGACGAAGTCCTGCAGCTCGCACTCGCCCGCCTGGTCGCAGATGGGGCAGTCGAGCGGATGGTTGATCAACAGGAATTCAAGCACGCTCTGGCGCGCATCCTTCGCCGCCGGGCCTTGCGTCTTGACGACCATCCCTTCGGTCACCGTCGTCGCGCAGGCGATCTGCAGCTTCGGCGCCTTCTCGATCTCTACGAGGCACATGCGGCACACGCCGGCAACGGGGAGCCCGGGGTGATAGCAGTAGTGTGGCACCAGCACGCCGGCCTGCTTCGCGGCCTCGATGACGAGCGTGCCGGGCGGTACGCTGACCGGCGCGCCGTCGATCATCAGGTTGATCATGCCGTCAGCCATCAGCCCACCATCATCGGTTGCCGTTTGCCCGATAAATACGCTTCGAATTCCCCGCGGAACTTCTTGATGCCGCTCACGATCGGTGCGGCGCATGAATCCGAGAGCACGCAGATGGTCTTGCCCGTCATGCTCTCGGAGAGATCGAGCAACAAGTCGAGGTCTTTCGGCTTGCCCTGCCCGGCCAGAATCCGCTCCATGATCTTGGTGGTCCAGGCGGTGCCTTCGCGGCACTGCGTGCACTGCGCGCACGACTCGTGCGCGTAGAAGCGCGCCAGGCGCATGATCTGGTAGACCATGTCCGCCGAATCATCGAACACGATCACGCCGCCCGAGCCGAGCATCGAGCCGCTTGCGACGACGCCCTCGTAATCGAGGAGACAGGCTTCGGTCTCTTCGCGCGTCAGAATCGGCACCGACGAGCCGCCGGGGATGCAGGCCTTGAGCGTGCGGCCCGCGGGCGGGCCACCGCACATGTCGTACAGCAGATCCTTCAGCGGGAAGCCCATCGTCACTTCGTAATTGCCCGGCCGTTGCACGTGCCCGCACACCGAGAAGAGCTTCGTGCCGGTGCTCTTGGGGTTCGACAGGCAGAGCCCCTTATACCAGGCGGCGCCGCGCTTGAGGATGTGCGGCACGGCGGCGAGCGTCTCGACGTTGTTGATCGTCGTCGGCAGGCCGAACAGGCCGGCCGCCGCCGGGAACGGCGGCTTGATGCGCGGGTTGCCGCGCTTGCCTTCGATCGAGTTCATCAGCGCGGTCTCTTCGCCGCAGATGTAGGCGCCCGCGCCGCGATGCAGATGGATCCGGATGTTGCCGAACACGCCGGCGGCGTTCGCGTCCGCGAGCGCCCGCTCCATGATCGTCCACGGCTCGGTGAACTCGCCGCGAATGTAGATGTAGGCGACCTCGGCGCGGATCGCGTGCGCCGCTATGCCTGCGCCCTCGAGCAGCGCGTGCGGCGTCCACCGCATGATCTCGCGGTCCTTGAACGTCCCAGGTTCTGATTCATCTGCATTTACACACAGATAGTGAGGACGCTTTTTCTCCTTCGGCATGAACGACCACTTCAGGCCGGTCGGGAACCCGGCCCCGCCCCTGCCCCGCAGGCCCGACTCCTTCACGACGTCGGTGACGGCGACCGGGTCCATCTTGAGCGCTTGGGCGAGCGCTTCATACCCGCCGCGCTTGGTCCATCCCTTGATGGTGCGCGCGTCCGCGTCCCCGAAATACTGCGAGAGGACCACCGTCTCTTTGGGATGCGACTTATGAGGGAAGCCCATTACGAATGTCCAATGATCAATGATGAATGATCAATGATCGATCGATCATTTGTAATTGATAATTGGACATTGATCATTCGGCTCACCGATATTTCCTCACGATATCCGCAACTTTGTCCGCGGTCACGTTCTCCAGGAAGTCATCATTCACGAGTATCGGGGTCGCGAATCCACACGCGCCGAGGCATTCGACCTCGACGATCGTCCACTTGCCGTCGGGGCTCGTAGCGCCCGCATCCCCCGCGCCCGTCTGTTGCAGCAGTGCCTGCAGCACGTCCTCGGCGCCGCAGATGTTGCACGGCGACGTCGTGCACACCTGCACGAAGTTTTTCCCGACGGGGTGCTGGTGGTACATCGTGTAGAACGTCACGACGCCCTTCACGTAGGCGGGCGTCAGGCCGAGCACTTCGGCGACCTCGGCCATGATGCGATCGGAGATCCAGCCGTGCTCCCGCTGTGCGATCCAGAGCGCGGGCAGCAAGGCCGCCTGCTTGTTCGGATAGCGCTGCAGGACCGTCTGCAGCTCTTCCATCACGTTGCCGGTGAAGACGGGTTGGTAGTCCTCCTGCACCGTCATCGATCGACCTCACCCATGAGACCGGCGCCTTCACCCCTTCCATGACCTGCTTGAAATGGAAGATCATCGCTTCCATGTCGCTCATGGCGCGCGTCTTGGAGGGGAGAATGACTCTGGGGTCGTCCACGTTGATCGGGCCGTCCGGCAGCCGGTCGAGTGCCTGCTCGAGAATGCGGTTCGACTGGTGGCACTCCTCGAGGCGGACCAGATAGCGGTCGTAGACGTCGCCGTGCTCTCCGACGACGACGTCGAAGTCGTAGGTCTCGTAGCCCAGGTAGGGCTTGTCCTTGCGCACGTCATACGCGACGCCGCTCGCGCGCAACATCGGACCCGAGAGCGAATGATTGATCGCCTCGGCCGCGGTCAGCGTGCCGACGCCCTGGGTGCGGCCGACCCACACGGCATTGCGCGTGAGCACACGATCGATCTCGGCGAGGGTCTTCGGGAAGGTGCGCGTGAACTCGCGCAGCTTCTCGACGAAGCGGTCGGGAATGTCGGCCATGAGCCCGCCGACCCGCGTGAGACTCGTCGTCAGGCGGGCCCCGGTCCACATCTCCTGGAGATCGTAGATCCGCTCGCGCTCCTGAAACGCCCAGAGGAACGGTGTAAAGGCGCCCAGATCGATCGATGTGGTGCCGAGCCACACCATGTGCGAGATGATGCGGCTCATCTCGCAGGCGATCACCCGCAGCACCGTGCAGCGCGGCGTGATCTCGATCCCCATCAGCTTCTCGGCCGCGAGCGCGAAGCCGACGTTGTTGGACATCGGCGACAGATAGTCCGTGCGGTCGGTGAGCGGGATGATCTGATTGTAGTGCCGGTACTCGCCGAGCTTCTCGAAGCCGGAGTGCAGATAGCCGAGATGCGGGATGCAGCGGACGACGGTCTCGCCATCGAGCTCAACGACCAGGCGCAACACGCCGTGCGTCGCGGGGTGCTGCGGGCCCATGTTGACGAGCATGTGCTCTTCACCGAGCGTCAGCGGCTCCCGCGTGGGCCGCCCCTGAGCGTCCACGCCCGGGGTGGCCAGCTCGAGCTCGACGGTCCGCGTACTCATGAGTTCGGCGGCTCGGGGATCACGCCGCGCTCACCGCGCCGCAGCCGATCGCGCATGTCGTCGGGCAGGTCGCCGCCTGCTTCGGCGATCGACAGCTCCTCCATCGAGTAGTGCGCCTCGGGATTAGCGTTGAGCGCCTGGCGCACCTGCTCGGCACGGGAGAAGCGGCCGCGCAGCGGGAAGCTTTTTCGCAGGGGGTAGCCCTCGGCGTAGGTCTCCCACATCAGGATACGCCGGAGATCGGGGTGGCCGCGGAAGGTGACGCCGAACATGTCGAACACTTCCCGCTCCAACCAGTCGGCCCCGTGCCAGAGGCTCCAGACCGAATCGACCGCGAGCTCGTCCGACGCGGGCAGCTCGACCTTCACGCGCACATCGGCCTTGCGCGAGAGGGAGCGGAGGAAGTAGACGACCTGGAGCGGGCGCTCCCGATCGCGGAACTCGACCGCCGTGACGTCGACCAGATAGTCGAATTCCTGGCCCGGCGTCTCCTTCAGCCATCGCATGGTCTCGAGCAGGCGCGCCGGGGCGACGAACACAATCGTCTCGCCGTCGCGGGCGACCTCTGTGCGAAGGGCCCCAGGAACCGGGGAGCTCACGACGAACGGAATTGGTGGACGGAGTTGCCGAACGGCTCGGAGATCTCGTCGATCGTCTCGGGCGGCAGCCGCAGTCCCTTGTCGTCGAGCGGCTGTTCGTCGCGCCGCTTCACGGCGTCGAAGAGCGACTCGCCCTTGATCTTCTTGTGCAGGAGCAGAATGCCGTACAGCAGCCCTTCGGGCCGCGGCGGGCAGCCGGGAACGTAGACGTCCACGGGCACGATCGTGTCGATCCCCTGCACCATCGCGTAATTGTCGAACACGCCGCCGGTCGACGCGCACGCGCCCATCGAGATAACCCACTTGGGCTGCGGCATCTGGTCGTAGATGCGGCGGATCACCGGGGCGAGCTTGAACGGCAGCCGGCCGGCGCAGATCAGCACATCCGCCTGCCGCGGCGAGAAAG
>QHUE01000289.1 GCA_003221825.1 Gemmatimonadota bacterium | reverse complement strand
ACCTCCGCCCCCGCCCCCGCCCCCGCCCCCGCCCCCCGCCCCGGCCCCCCCCCCACCACCCGTGGCCACGGCCCCGGTCCACGACACCGCCCCGGCCCAACCGGAACCAGGCGTATCGGCCACGAGCGTCACCGTCACGGTGGCGGCCCTGATCACCAACGTCAGAACCGGGAGCATCGCCGGCATCGCCGGGGGCTTCGAGGGCAGCGTGTGGCTCCGCCGCCTGGGGCTCCACATGCGATACGCCGAAGGCAGCAACGGCCTGGTGGAGGGTGCCCTGTCACTGCGGGTGCGGGCGACGCCGTGGCTCAGCATGCAGCTGGGGCCGCACGCCCGGCGCTTCGACACACCGCTCGGAGCGGAGCGCTGGGTCACGTGGCGACTCGGTGCTCGCGGGGATGTCGCGATCCCCGGCTCGGGCGTGCGTGGCTACGCGATCCTGTGGCGCGCGCTGGCCCTCGACGTGAACCTGCCATCGGGCTCGGGCAGCGCGCACGGTGGCGAGATCGGCGTCAGGACCGACGAGCTACTCCGGCCATTTTGGCTCGCCATGGCCTATGGCATCGACCAAGCGGTGGTGCGCGACGCCAACCGCCGCGAAACCGACAAAAGCCTGACGTTGACGGTCGGAGTGAACCGGCGCTGATTATTGCGTCATGAGCGGCGTTCGGGTCCTCGTCGGCACACGCAAAGGTGCCTTCATTCTCACGGCCGACGGCAAGCGCACTCGGTGGACGGTCAGCGGCCCGCACTTCGCGGGCTGGGAGATTTATCACGTCAAGGGTTCCCCTGCCGATCCCAACCGGCTGTACGCGTCGCAGTCGAGTGGTTGGTTCGGCCAGGTGATCCAGCGCTCCGACGACGGCGGCGCGACCTGGAAGACGCCCGGTGGCGGCGTAACGAAAGAGCCCGGCGAGATGCCGCGGGGCGAGAGCAACAAGTTCGTCTACGACGTCTCGCCGGCAAGTGGGAAACCGCTCACCACGCACCAGTGGTACGACGGCACACAGCATCCCTGGGAGTTCAAGCGCGTCTGGCATCTCGAGCCGTCGCTCACCGATCCGGAGACGGTCTACGCCGGCGTCGAGGACGCCGCGTTGTTTCGCTCGCGCGACGGTGGCACGACGTGGCAGGAGCTGGCGGGCCTGCGCGGCCACGGCAGCGGGCCGCGGTGGCAACCCGGCGCGGGCGGCATGTGCCTCCACACGATCCTGCTCGATCCCCGGAACCCGAGGCGCTTGTACACCGCCATCTCGGCCGCGGGCGCGTTCCGCAGCGACGACGGCGGCGACACGTGGCGGCCGATCAACCGCGGGCTGCATTCCCAGTATATCCCGGAGCCCACCGCCGAGGTTGGCCACTGCGTCCACCGGATCGCGCTGCACCCCTCGCGCCCTGGCGTGCTGTTCATGCAGAAGCATTGGGACGTCATGCGCTCCGACGACGGCGGCGACTCCTGGCGGGAGGTGAGCGGCAACCTGCCCACCGACTTCGGGTTCGTCATCGACGTGCACGCCCACGAGCCGGAGACGATCTACGTCGTTCCGATCAAGAGCGACTCCGAGCATTACCCGCCTGACGGGAAGTTGCGCGTGTACCGCAGCAAGAGTGGCGGCAACGAATGGGAGCCGCTCACCAAGGGCCTGCCGCAACAGGACTGCTACGTGAACGTCCTGCGCGACGCGATGTCGATCGACTCATTACAGCCGTGTGGCGTGTATTTCGGCACAACGGGCGGCCAGGTGTACGGATCCGCCGACGGCGGCGATAGCTGGGCGCCCATCGTGCGTGACCTCCCGGCCGTGCTGTCGGTCGAGGCGCAGACGCTGCCATGATCCGCGTCGTGTTGCCGCCGCACCTTCAGTCGCTGGCGCAGGTCGGCGGCGAGGTCGCGCTCGATGTCCGCCGCCATCCGCTGACGCGCGCGGCGGTACTCGACGCGCTCGAGGCACGCTATCCGATGCTGCGCGGGACGATCCGCGACCATGTCACGGCGCAGCGCCGGCCGTTCCTGCGGTTCTTCGCGTGCGCGCGGGATCTGACGCACGACCCGCCGGACGCGCCACTGCCGGAGCCGGTCGCCACAGGCGCAGAGCCGTTCCTGGTTGTCGGGGCGATCGTCGGGGGATAGAAAAAATAGGGCCGCAGCATGTCGACGCGATCGTCGGACGATAGACAATGTAGGGGCGCAGCATGCTGCGCCCCTACATTCACCTGGACCCTATATTTTCATCTGTCCCCTGCATCGTCCGTTGACGCTGCATTCAACCGCCCCGGCATTTTCCCCGCTCTATTTCGCTCCCACCTCGCCGGGTTATCCCGAATGTACCGTCGAACACGATCTAGATCGTCACGAGTAGAGATGATCTCATCGAAATAGTTCCGCTGCCAAATCCCACCCGTCCGAACGCCGAGGGCATTGATCCGAGATGCAACCGCTGATTTGAATGACCTGACGACCGTACCGAGGGAGCCCGGGCTTATCCGCCCAATGGCAGAAATCCGCGGCTCGCGATCCCCAAGAAGCAGGATGCCATGCACATGGTCGGGCATCACCACGGATGCGTCGGTCCGAACGTGTGGGAAATGGTCGGGAATGCTCGCCCAACATGCGCGCGCGATTTCGCCGCAGCGACTCAATATCACCTCCCCAGCCCGTACCCGGCCGAAGAGGTGGGAGGACGCGCAAATGGTCACGAAGTACGCACCAGGGCGTGAATAGTCAAAACGCCGCAACCGGAGGGACCGACGGTGCATGCTGACGCGCGGATGCCACGGTCTTTCCATTTGGTAATGCTGTGGTCGCGGCGCGGGGGGCGCGTAACCGATTTGGCGGGGATACCATCATTCTTGCGCGTGATGGGCGGTGGCAACGCGTAGATGGGGGACAGGATGCCTCGGAATGGAATGTAGGGGCGCAGCATGC
>QHUE01000275.1 GCA_003221825.1 Gemmatimonadota bacterium | reverse complement strand
CGAACGGCATCGGCCACAGCGAATTGGCGCGCGAGGAGTTGACGGCCCAGTCAATCAGATTCTCGAACTTGGCGAGCAGGTAATTCGAGCTTTGAACTTCGCTGACTCGTTTCATCGCGCTAATCCCATTGGAAGGCGCCGCGCTTCCAGACGTAGATGTATCCCACGAACAGAATCAGCAGGAACACGAGCATCTCGACCAACAGAAACCCCGTCGTAGCGATGCCATGCCCCATAAAGATGACCGCCCACGGGATCAAAAAGACAGTTTCGATGTCGAAAAGAATGAACAGCACGGCGACGAGGTAGAATTTGACGGAGAAGCGCTCGTGCGCGCTGCCGAGCGGCGGCATCCCGCTCTCGTAGGGGCGCTCCTTCACCTCGGTCGGCCGCCGGGGCCCGAGGAAATGTGACGCCACGATCATCGTCGTCGCGGCGACGATCGCCAGACCCAGCAGCATCAGGAACGGGATGTATGGCTGCATGGCGCTCGTGAAAAAATTCACTAAGGCTCCCGCATAAGTCAAGTTGGCCGTTACATTGCGCCCCCATGTCCATCAAATCGGATCGCTGGATTACCAAGATGTCCCGGCAGCACGGAATGATCGAGCCGTTCGCCGACCGGCAGGTGCGCGAGGGCGTGATCTCCTACGGCGTGTCGTCCTACGGCTACGACATGCGCGTCGCACCCGAGTTCAAGATTTTCACCAACGCACTCTCCGCGGTCGTCGATCCGAAACGCTTCGATCCCAAATCGTTCGTCGAGTTCCAGGGGGACGTGTGCATCGTGCCGCCGAACTCGTTCGCGCTCGCCAGCTCGGTCGAGTACTTCCGGATTCCACGCAACTGTCTGACGATTTGCGTCGGGAAGAGCACCTACGCGCGCTGCGGGATCATTGTGAACGTGACGCCATTTGAGCCGGAGTGGGAAGGCTTTGTCACGCTGGAAATCAGTAATACGACGCCGCTGCCGGCCAAGATTTATGCAAATGAGGGGATAGCCCAGGTTTTGTTCTTCACCGCAGATGAGGGCGATGAATGCGAGATCAGCTACAAAGATAAGAAGGGGAAGTATCAAGCACAGAGAGGCATCACCCTTCCCAAGTTGTAAGCACCCCTTCTATCGCACGGGTTGCTGTCCGACTCTAGCCTTCTGGTTATACGCGTAGGCGACCGCCAATGCGATCATCGAGAGCGCAAAGAACGATCCCACCCGATACAGCGCCTGCAAATTCGCGAGATCCACCAGGACAATCTTGAGGCCCGCGAGCGCCGCCACCGCGAGTCCCGCCGAGCGGACGAGTTTCTGGTTCAGCCGGAATCCCAGGAATACGAGGCCCCCCGCCACCAGCAGCCACCAGATGCTCAGCGCGAGAGCGCCGGCGAGCGGGGCCATGCGACCGAAGTAGTCCTGAAATTGGATCGAGCCGCCGGCGAAGACGGCGGAGCCGCAGAGGACCCACATCCAGAGCACGGGCCTGCCGGCGGTCCCCCACCAGCGCGCGGCCACGGCGGTGCCTGCCACGACGACGTACAGGGCCAGTGCCCAGCTGTCCGTGAAGACGGGAGGCCGATACTCGCGCATGAAGAGCGCAACTGAGAACAGACACGCCCAGGCCGCGATCGCCAGCGTCGTCGCCGCGTCTCGTCCCCCGGGTCTCCCCGCCTCACGCTCGGCCGCCAGCGCGACCAGCGCGAGCGCGCTCCAGCCGATCGTCACGCTCGTGGCCGACCACGCGAAGGCGATGGCGAGGGCGACCAGCAGGAATCCGGCAATGAGGTGCGACGCGCTGCGCCGGAACCAGCCGGCGAGCAGATAGGCCACGGCGAGGGTGGCGGGGACAATCTGAAATGAGTCGCCGATGAGGCGAGTCCCGACCGCATAGGCGAGGATCATGAAGGCGAGCGGGTTCGTGATGAACAGGAAGCGTTCCACGGCCACGTCCGTCGCCTCGAGCGTCCGCACCGCGTCGACGCTGAAGGGATCGCGCCGGAACTGCTGCCACCAGATCAACCCTGTGATCAGCAGCGCCGCGCTCAACGCGAGCCAGCGCGCGTTGTCCGACGCGGTGATATCCGCAAGACCAATCCCCAACACCGTCCAGGCAAACAGCAGCACGCCCAGGCGCACCTCCGGCCATGAACGGTGCAGCGTCGCATGGAGCGCGAGGACGGCCGCAGCGGCGACCAGCCAACACCCGAGCGGCGTCGCGATCGCAGGTGCGGCTCCGGCGGCGGCCAGCGTCAGGTATCCGAAGACGGCGAGGTTGAACGTCCAGCGCCAATTCATGGCGTACGCGAGAATCCCGGTGCCCAGGCCGATCACTTCGAGATAGCCGAGAAAGCCTTGCGGGTTGGGAGCAGTCGCGAGGATCAGCGGTGCGAGATACGCGCCGCCGAGCGCCCAGATGGCGAGCCCTTCGATCTCGTGGTGGAGCGCGAGCGTGGTGACCGCGACCGTGGTCAGCGCCAATAGCAGGATGCCGATCCGGCGTTCCATGAGCGCATACGGTCCGGCCGCCGCCCAGAGACCGAGGTAGACGAGACCGCCCCCTGCGCCAATCATGGCGGCGCCGTAGCGTCGCATCCCGCGGGAGATCCGGTCGTGCCCCCAGGCGGCGACGGCGATACCGGCGGCGACGGCCCCTGCCGAGCGCAACACCGGCGAGATCCAGCCGCGATCGAATGCGTACTTGAGGAAGAACGCCGCGGCGATGAGCAAGGCCGCCACACCGACGGCGAGCAGGCCGCGCTGCCCGAACCACTGCTCCCAGTCGTTGTGTCCGGCGCGGGGTGTATCAGGGGCGACGGTGACGGACGGCGGCGGTTGCGATTGCCAAATCGGGGGTCCACCCCAGCTCAGTCGCCGGCACCACCATTTGCAGGAAGTACATCACGAAATCGAACACGCCAATCAGTAACCCGAGGAGCAGCGTGTACTGGAGCGTGCGTCCGAACCGGCTCAGCATGCCGCCGGTGACGAGCGCCAGCGCCCCCTGTCCCGCGGCGATCCCCACCGCTGCGACCACACCGCTGAACAGCGTTTCAATGACGGCGGAGCGGCCCGGATGGTAACTGAAGAACCAGGTGTGGATCAGGGCGACGACGAGGCCGGCCACCGCGGCGCAGATGGTGGCCCAGATCGCGTAGTACACGACAATGCGTGTCCGGTCGCCCGTTTCCATCATGGCTCCAATCTAACGCAGTGCGACGGCGGCTTCCACGAGCGCCGCGCGCGCCTGATCCACGCGATTCACGAGATCGACGAGCTCCTTGTTCGCGGTAGCGGCGTCGGCATAGCGAATCGCCTCGTTGACGCTGGGGAATGCCATCGTGGCATATCCGTTATCGAGATCGGCCGCAAACTGCAGGCTCTTGAACCACGGCCGGCTCACTAGACCCTCGGGGCGCGTGAGACGGCGCTCGACCAGCATGAGTGCCTGATTGACCCGCTGCGCGCGCGCGGAATCCACGCCACCGGCGCGCGCCAGCGCTGAATCGCGGGCGGCATTGAACGCGCGCGCGACGGCGGTGAAACGATCCAGCGCATCCTTGAGCGCCTGCGTGGTGACGCTACTCTTCCACTGCTTCTTCGCGATCCCGGAGTCGAGCTGCGCCACGAGGCCGTTCAGCTCCGTGCCGAACGCGGCGTAGTCGAGCGGCAGCAGATCACTGTTGGCCAGGCGGCCGAGGATCACCGCGACGAGCTGCGCGCCGGCGCGGTGCGCCTTGTAGGCGGGGTCGCCGAACCGGGTCATCCAGTCGTACGAGTCGTACATCGAGTGATAGATCCCGTCCGGCCCATCGAATCCGATGCCGCCCGACGGAATCCCGAGATGATGATAGAAGCCGGAGAAGTCCGACCCGCCACCGAGGTTGCCCATGGTCAGCGCGGTCGTGTCGCCGTTGTGCGCTTTGAGCCAGACGTCGTACACCGTACCGGGGCCCACCGGATCGGGCACCACGCGCGTCGCCGCGCGGAACAGCGGCTTGAGCGACGGCGAGCCGCCGCCGCCGAAGCTCGGGCCCGAGAACGTCCCGTCCTCGTTGATGTACGCGACCACATGCGCACGCAGCGTGTCCTCGAGCTCTTCGACCCATTCGGTCGACCCGATCAAGCCCCACTCCTCCGCGTCCCAGGTGGCGAAGACAACGGTGCGGGCCGGTTTTTGTCCGTCGCGTGCCAACGCGGCGAAGGCGCGCGCGGTCTCGAGCACGGACACGGTGCCGCTGACGTTGTCACGTGCCCCGGGACCCCAGGCATCGCGGTGACCGCCGACCACCACCCACTCGTCGGGCCAGCGCGAGCCGCGGATCATGCCGACCGTGTTCCAGATCTTGTGGAACGCCCGCGCGCCCCGCTCGGTCTTGACCTTCATGCGCGATCGCGCCGGTCCGGGACCGACGTGATAATGGAATGGCAATCCGCCCTGCCAGCTCTGCGGAACCGCAGGACCGGTCATCGGCTCGAGGAACCGGCGGGCGTTGCCGTAGCTCATCGGGATGATGGGGATCTTCGGAATATCGAGCGAATCCTCGGGTACG
>QHUE01000105.1 GCA_003221825.1 Gemmatimonadota bacterium | reverse complement strand
GGCGCCACGGCCGCAGCCGCGGGGGTTCGCGCGTACTCTAGGGCCCACGTCGCCGCCGACGCTCGAGCGTGCAAGCAACGCCGCGCTCGCTGCGGCGATGGCGATGCAGGATGCCGACGTAGCGCCCACCGCCGCGCAGGTCGCCGCGTGCGCGCGGGCGAGGGCGCAGGTGAATCAGGTGCTGGCACGGTGGACGCGCCTGAAAGCACAGCGGCGGTGACCTACGGGGTCAGCGAAATCTCCAGGTAATGCCCGGGCGCAGGAGGGACAGAGCCAGGAATAGATGTTTCATGCTCCTTCACTCCCGGTGAGTGAGCGGCTTGCCGTCGGGCCCGACCTGAATCTCGGAACGCTTGGTGCCGGTACGCACCTGCGCTTCGAATGCCACGATGGCGCCGCGCTTGGTCAGCGACTCGACCTTAGTGATCTTGCCAGACCCGGCCAGCTGCCGCAAACCGGTCCGTACCGGTTCTGGCAGCGAGTCGAGCGCGACCTCCTCCTCGATCTCCAGCACGGAGCCGTCGGCCGCGATTGTGACGTCCCGGTTGTGGCCGTGCAGTGTCATCGCGACCTCATACTCGAGCAGAGCGCCGTTCTTCTCGCTGGAGTAGCCACGAACCGTCGCGCCCCGGCTCTCCTGGTCGACCGTCCTCTCCACGGCCGCCGGCAGGTCGGCACGTTTCAACCGTCTCTCTTGTGTCGCTGCCGGCGACGCGATCGCGCACGTCAAAACCAGTAGGGGGACCGTCCATTTCCCGAATCCCATGAGACTCTCCTCGTTGGTATGGTAGGACCAGATTCTATCCCACCGTGCCTTACAACCGGCTTACAGGCATTCACCGTGAAACAAACGCGGCGTCGCGCGTGCGCGTAGAATTAGGAGGCATGCACCCTCCGCCCCCACCGAGGATCGTATGAACAAACCGGCAATCCAGGTCTTTGCATCGCTCGTCGGCGCCGCCCTGGCGTGGCCCGGCGCAAGCCCGGCGCAAACGTTCACAGTCGCGAAGTACAGCATCGGCGGCGATGGCGGCACGGACTACCTGACCGCTGAGCCCGGCACCGGGCGGGTCTTCGTCTCGCGCAGCACACACGTGATGGTGATCGACGGCGCCACGGGCAAAGTGATCGGCGACATCCCCGACACGCCGCGCAATCACGGCATCGCGCTGGCGCCGAAATCAGGCCACGGGTTCGTGACCAGCGCCGGCGACTCGACCGTGACGATGTTCGATCTCACGAGCCTCGCGGTGATCAAGAAGATCCCGATTCCGACGGGCGGCCTCGATGGCATCATGTACGACGACTTCTCCGACCGCATCATTCTCACGAATCACAGCCGTCCCATCGGCACGGTCGTCGTGATCGACCCCAAGGCCGGCAACATCGTCGCCACAGCGCAACTCGAGGACAATTCGCCCGAGGGAGCTGCGAGCGACGGCAAGGGAAAGATCTTCGTCAACAACGAGGGCACGAGCACCATCCAGGTGATCAACGAGCGGACGATGACGGCGGTCGCGTCGTGGCCGCTCGCGCCGTGCGAGGGCCCGACCGGGATCGCCTACGATCGCGCCACCGACCGGATCTTTTCCGGGTGTGGCAAGACGTCAGTCGTTCTGGACGCGCACACGGGCAAGGTCGTAGCCACCATCGCCAATGGTGACGGAGTCGACGCGCTGGGATGGGATCCGTCGCAGAAGCTGATCTACATTCCGGCCGGGCGCGACAGCAATGTCACCGTGGTGCACCAGGATTCGCCCGATAAGTACAGCGTCGTCGCGACCGTCCCGACGATGCGCGGGGCCAAAACCATCTCTGTGGACACACAGAAGCACGTGGCGTATCTCTTCCAGCCGGAATACGGTCCGCTTCCCCCGGGCACGCCGCCGCCGCAGCCGGGTGCACGGCCGCAACGGGGACCGGTGATCGGAGCCTGGTTCTTCGCGATCAGCCACTGATCGCATACCCTGGAGGCAGGATGAGACTCGGCATTATCGTTTTGACGACCTGCGTGTTTGCCCTCCCGATGAATGCGCAGCGGCCAGCTCCCGCCACGGCGCCGGCGGAGCGCGACACCACCAAGGCCGTCCCGACGCCCATTCCCAACGAAATGTCGTCGGTTACCGATCACACCATCCGCATCGGCGGCCAGCTCGTGCCTTATCGCGCCACCGCGGCGACGATGTTGCTCAAGAACGACAAGGAAGAGTCCATCGGAGTCCTCTACTACACGGCGTACACGCGCAGCGACGCCAAGGACCCGAGCCAGCGGCCGCTCGCCTTCGTCTATAACGGCGGGCCCGGATCGGCCTCGGCATGGCTGCACATGGGTGCCTTCGGCCCACGCCGCATCGTGACGACGGACGCCGCCCCCACGCCACCGCCTCCGTATCAGATGGTGGACAACGCCAACAGCCTCATCGATGTCACCGACATGGTGTTCATCGATCCGATCGGCACGGGATTCTCCAAGCCCGTCGGCAAAGGCACGGGGAAGGACTTCTGGGGCGTCGACGAAGACGCCAAGGCGCTGGCGCAGTTCATCTCGCAGTACGTGAGCCGCAACGGCCGCTGGGCCTCGCCGAAGTATCTGATTGGCGAGAGCTACGGCACGACCCGCTCTGCCGTGCTGGGGGACCGGCTGCAACGCGACGGCATGTCACTCAATGGGATCGTGCTGATCTCGTCGGTGCTCGATTTCGAAACGCTGCTGTTCGCGCCGGGCCACGATCTCTCGTATGAGCTCTACCTGCCGAGTTATGCCGCGACGGCCGCATATCACAAGGTGATCGCCGCGCCCGCGAACATGGGCGCGTTCCTGACCGAGGTGCGGCGCTACGCGATGGGCGACTATGCCGCCGCACTCGCGGCGGGCGCGACGCTCCCGGCCGATCGCAAGGCGGCAGTCGCGAAGCAAGTGGCCGCCTACACCGGGTTGTCCGAGGATTACCTGCTCAAGGCCGACCTGCGCGTGCCGCTGCGTCAGTATATGGCGGAGCTGCAACGCAGCCGTGGTCTCGTCACGGGCCGGCTCGATTCGCGCTTCTCAGGGCCCTTACCCGATCTCCTGACCGAGAACGCTCCGGGTGATCCTCAGTCGGCAGCGATCACCGGCGCGTTCACGGCCGCCGCCAACGCGTACCTGCGCGGCGAGCTCAAGTTCGAGACACAAGACCGCTACGTGATGGGCGGGGGTGTGCAATGGAGCTGGGCTCGCGAAGGGCAGCGCGGCTGGGCGACGACGACGTACGTGGGCTCGGAGCTCACGCAGGCGCTGGTTACGAACCCGCACCTGCGGATCGAGAGCGAGAATGGCTATTCCGATCTGGCGACGCCGTTCTTCGCGACCGAGTATACCGTGAGCCACCTCGCGGGGCTGTCGCCTGATTTGCGCGACAACATCACGCTCAAGTACTACGACGCCGGACACATGATGTATCTGTACGAACCGGCGCTCGCAGAGCTGAAGCAGAACGTGGCGCGCTTCATCATGAACCCCGCGCCCGCGACGGCGAGGGCCGCCGGCTCGAATTGAGTCAGCGAGGAGGGCGGCGCAGTGCGACGGCGTCGATCTCGAACGTCACGGCATCGGCCACCCGCACGGTGCCGCCCGGTCCGCCGCGGTAGGGGCGGATGCCATAGTCCGATTGGCGCACCGTGAACGCGGCGGTCGCGCGCAGCGTGTCCGGTTCGATGCGAACGCGCACCACCAGCGGCACGGTGCGCGTTTGGTTTTTCAGGGTGAGCGCCGCACGCACGTGGAGCGTATCGCCCGCCGGCTCCACCGATTGCGACGTGAGCGAGATCTCCGGGTATTGCGCGACGTCCAGCACATCCACAAGCATCGCGGCGGTCACTTTCCGGATCTCCGCGGTATCGGGCGGTGTCAGGACCTCGAGATGCTGCGTCGCGATGGATACGGTGACGTACGACGACCCGGGCTGGCCCGGAAAGTACACGATGCGCCCAGTGAACTCGCGTGCCTGAATCGTGTGCTCGTGGCCCGCGAATCCGAACAGGCCGGCTTTGCCCGTGCGCACGACGAGACGGCTGGATGGCGCGAGATCGTAGACGGCTGAGTCGCGAGCGGGGGACTGCGCCCGTGCCACGCTGGCGACGAGCCCCAGCGAAATGGCGGCGAGGAATCTCACGTTCATTGCTCCTCCACGATCCCGCCCGGCACGATTGCTTTGGCGCCGAACTTCTGGCGCACCCGATCGATAGCGCGAGACAGGCCGCGATCCCGCTCGGTTTCCTGGGTCAGCATGACCAGTTGACCCGTCGCCGCTGCTTTCTCCAAGCCAGACAGCCGAACACCGACGAGCCGCGCCGGCACCCGCCGAACCTTCCGGAGCGTGGTGAGCAGCTCGTGCGCGACACGCAGGATGACACGATCCGACACGACTGGCTCGGGCAACGTGCGTTGCGCGGATCGCGTCTTGAAGTCCCAATCGCGGAGGCGCACGGCTACGGTGCGGGCCGTGAGCCCGTCGCCGCGCATGTCCGCTGCGGCGCGCGTGACGAGCCGCAGGAGCTCGCGCTCGATGTCTGCGTCGTCGTGCAGATCCTTCCCAAACGTTTCATCGCGGCTGATACCCCTGTTCATCGTCCGATGACGCACATCCCCGTCATCGACGCCGTGTACGCGGTTCCAGAGCCAACTCGCCTCGCGCTTGCGCATCCAGTTCTGGAGCGTGGCGAGGTCGTAACGCAGGACGTCCTCCACGGTGATGAAGCCATGGCGCGCGAGCCGTGCCTGGAACTTGGGACCGACGAGCGGGATGTCGGCGAGCGTGCAGGAGCGCAGAAACGCCTCTTCCATCCCTGGCTCGACGATGACCACACCGTTCCCTCCCGCACTCGGTTTGGCGCGATCCACCGCCATCTTGGCGATCAGCTTGTTGGTGCCGCCGCCGATCGAGAGGGTGAGTCCCGTCGCCTCGCGCAGGCGGGACCGGATGCGCTCGGCGGTGGTCGCCAGCGGCTCGTGGTGGTAGACGCTCTCGGTTCCGGTCAAGTCGAGATACCATTCGTCGATGCTCGCGCCTTCCACGATCGGCGCGAACTGGTGCAGCAGCTGGCGGATCTCGGCGCTTTTCTGAATACACGCCTTGAAGGGGACCGGCACGCACACGGCATCGGGGCAGAGTCGCAGCGCGCGGGCGATCGGCATCGCCGAGCGGACGCCGAACTTGCGGGTTTCATAGGAGGCGGAGCAGACGACGCCGCGGCTTTCCCGCGAGCCGCCGACGATGAGCAGCGGTGCCTTGCCGGCGCCGTCGGGATCGACGGCGCGCGCGACGGCGACGTAGAACGCGTCCGCATCGGCGAGGAGAATGCGACGCATGGAGCAGCCCGGCGTGGGGACTACCGAAGATATCCCGAATCGACGCCGGCTGCCAGCTCAGCTCAGAATCGGGACCGCCAGAATGCGGCTGCGGTGGGGAACAGCTTTTCCGTCACGGCCACGGCCAGCGTCACGAACGCGCCGTGCCCGCCGCGCACCGAGAAGTCGGGATCATTCAGATTCCCGAATCGGTAACCGGTCGCGATTTCCAGCGTGGCGGCGGGGTGCAGCACGACGGAAGGCGCGACATCCCATGCGCTCGCGCCCGAGGTCCGCTGGACCAGCAGCCGGCCGTCACTACGCAGGCTCACCAAGTGCGTCACGTCGAGGTTTGCGCGCCCGCCGATGTAATCGGCCCAGGCAGTCAACGTCTGCGGCGTGCCGTCCGGGTATAGCCGCTCGGCCTGCGTGCGACGGACGGCGTACCGCGTGGAGATCTCGAGTCGGGATTGCGGCGTCCAGATCACCTCGGCGGCGCCGATCAGCCGGCGCTCCGCACCGCGCGCGACCAGCACACCGCCCCCCACCGGATTGCGCTCGTCCGTCCATTGAAACTTGGCCAGCGCATTCACGCGGTTGCCGCGCGCTGGCCGCAGCGCCAGCCCCCACAGGCTCGACGCGCGGCGCGACAGCGGCGCCCCCAGGAGCGCGTTCTGTGCGAACTCCTGGCGCGTGAGCAGCGCGAGCGACGCCGCGAAGGACACGTCGCCAGCGACGGTTGCGAGCCGCGTGGACTGCAGGGAACCGTCCTTATACTCCCCGCGCGCCGTCAGTCGGTAGGGCGCGGCCTTCGGCAACAGCTCCAATCCGGCGGCCGCGGACCAATAGTCCGCTTCGGTTTGCAGGAACGGCAGCGCGCGCACCGGATCGGCGACGGATGCGCGACCAACACCCTGGCGGCGTTCGAACAGCACGTTCACCGCAAGATCGGGAGTGAGCTGCAGCCGATTGCGCAGGCCAATGACTGCCGCGTTGCCCGCGCCGCTGATGCCGCCGGTCAATTGATAACTGCCCCATGCCTGCGTGCCGTGCCCCATATCCGCCCGCATCCCGATGCTCGAGACGGAGTACTGCCTCTGGCTGTCGGGACGCGACACATAGCGCTCACTTGCCTCGAGCGTGAGGGTCGACGTAACCCGATAATTGGCGCCGATGCCCCAGAGATCGGGCGAGAGATCGGGACCGGCGACGCTGAGGTGCCGCCGCGCCTCCGTCCAGAGCTGGAGTCTGGACGAGAGGCCCCACTTGGCGCGCAGGTTCGCGGCCGTCACGTCGCTCGGCGTGAGACTGCCGCCGTTCACGTGATCGCTGGCGACGCCGCCGTCAACCTCGAGTCTGGTGCCGACGCGTTGGACGATGCCGACGCGCGTGTGTTCGCGCTCGATGTCTTGCAAGGCGAATGCTTCGCGCGCGTGCTCCGCGCGCAGCTCTGTGGCGCCGACCTTGAATCCCGCGCGCAGCGTCTCCTCGGTCAGACCTGGTTGCAGTGCCACGTTCGAGGGATTCGTGAACTCACGCCCCACGCGCATGTACCCGGCACCGAGCGTGAGCCTGCCGCTGAGCAGGCTGTAGCTGCCCTTGATCGTCGTCGCCAGGCCCACGGAATCGCCGTGCTCGGCATACGCGACCTCGCCGCCCAGGTCGAGCGAGCCGAGCCGGAGCAGCCGGACGTCGCCACCGATCAGTCGGTAGCGGTTGATCGGCTGCTCGGCATCCACTGCCGTCACGCCAATCCGCAGCGAGTCCAGCCGGAGTCCCTCCCCAGCGAGCTGGCGCACGTCCAGTGCGGCGCGGGCGCCGGCGACGAGCCGCTGCTCCGCTCCACTCGCGGCTTCAAATGTGACCATGAGGAAGACGGGGTTCCCGTCGGCGTCGGTCGCGGGGATCGGCTGTTTGAAGAGCACGACGCCGCTCGCGTAGTCGATCTGGTAATCCACAAAGCGGACCAGGGCCTGCGTCGCGACGGCACGCTCGGGATTCAGCTGATCGCGCGTCTCGACACGCAGGTAGTCGGTGCCTGGCACGATGTCGGTCGCCAGTTGATAGGGGCCGGACACGCCCGCGCCACGGATTTGGAGCTGGCGCAGCGCCTGGGAGGTGAGGCTCCCGAACGCGCTCCAGGTGAGCGGGCCCGTGGTCAGGTGCGCCGCGACGCCGGTGACCGCGCGCCGGTATTGCGCGAGGCTCAAACCGCCGCCGAACCCGGCCGTGGAAAGATCGCCGAACGTAGCCCAGTCGTAGCCGCGTTCGACGCGTGCCGAGAGCCAGGTTTGCGAGGCGGTCCGCGTCTGCTGCGCGCTCGCGTCTCCGAGGATCGGATACTGCGACTCGTCCAGCGGATCGGTGCTGCGGCCGAACGCGTGGCCCCCGTCATTCAAGCGCCGGGAATCGACTCCGAGGGTAAAGGACGTGCGCGAGTCGAGCCGTCCACGCGCCGTGAGCGCGCCATAGGCGTCCGGTGTGGCTCCCGCGCCGACCAATCCCGATCCGGCGATCGTGAGCCCGCGCACTTCGGGGAGCAGCTCCAACGGCACCGTGGCCGTTGCATCGCCCGACTTGAGCTCGAGTTGTCCCGGGCCGACGATCCGACCGGGCCGTAGCTCGATCCCGAGACGGCCAGCGGCGGTGGACAACAGTTGCAGTCCCACGGATGACGGATCGGCGTCCAAGCCGCGCGGCTCGGCGCCGTGCGCCCGCACCGTGACATAGGCTGGCTGCGATACCGGTACGCCCCAAGCGTCCAGCACGCGCACCCGGAGCAGGACGGTCGAGCGCCCGTCGGCCACGAGCCTCAGCGCGCCCTTGGGGAACTCGAACCGCGTGGGGAGACCCGAAACATGGACCGCGATACTGTCCCACCGCTCCTGTCCCCACGAATTGTGCACGGCCACGCGCAGCAGGTGCGGACCGCGGGTGAGCGGGACCGCGATGAAGTCGAACACGCCGTCAATCCTTGTGTGCCCGCTATCGAGTGCAGTGGCGCCGTCGTACAGCACGACCGGGGCGCTCGGCTCGCTCTTCACGCCGACGTATACGTGATCCGTGGAGAGCACGCCGCCGTCCGCCGGGGCGAAGATCTCGACGCCCGGCCCGCGCACGACCGAGGCTAAATCGTCCGCCGCCTTCCCCTCAGGGCCGGAACGGGCGCGTGCGACCACAACGGCGTCATCCACCGTTGACAGCGTCGAGTCCCCCGCTTTCGGACTGATCGCTGGAGCGGGAACGCCCGTGCCCGCATGCTCCGGTAACGCGGGGGTAACCTCGTCCGCTGGGGCCGGCAGCAGCGCGACCGCCGCGATCGCCGGAGTCGAAACGCGGCGCACGGGTGCGCGGACGTACGATTCCATGCGACCGCGCTGGCGGCGATCCGTGGCATGTTCGAGCGCGTGCGGCGGCCACGCCACGATGCGAACGGTAGCCGAGTCGCGCCGCTCCGAGGACCACGCCGCGACGCGGATCTTGGCGTTCGGGTGCGCGAAGGGAATCGGGATCGCCACCCTGTCCAGCCAACTGTATCGCGTGAATACCGCGCCATCCACATACACGACGGCCGAGTCGGCACGCGGGCTGAAGGCCAGCATCGCGTCGAACGGAGTGCCGCGCGACTGCCGCACGGTCACTTCATAGCGCACCAACGCGCGGTGACTCGCGGTCAAGGTGCGCTCGAACGACGGCCCATCGGGCCGCTGCGGCTCGGGAAGCTGTACCGCGGCGAACTCGAACTCCACCGTGCCGCGGGTCGCCACGGACTGCCCGCTCGCCGCCGCGGTGCCGCCGTCCCGCGTGCCGGCGCCCGAGATCGCCGGCGTGGTCGGAGCGGCGCCGGTCGGGCCCGCTGCGAGTACGCGGAAATCCACGCGCGGCGTGGTCCAGCCGCTCGCATCCACGAACTGGAGGTCCTCGGAGGCCACCCGATATCCCTCCGGAACGGATTGCGGATCGAGTCGAAAGGCGTGCCGGCCGGGACGGACGTTGCTGAATGAGAACTTGCCTGTGGAGTCGGTCGTCGCGACCATCCCGTCTTCGGTCCACACGTCTACGTTCGCCAGACCGGGCTCGCCGGAGCCCTGCACGCCGTCGCCATTCGTGTCCACCCACACTTTGCCGACGGCAGCCCGCGTCTCCATGGGCCAAGCGCGGCGGACCTGCACCCAGGCGATCGCCTCGGGCGAGCCGGCCAGACCACCCGTTACCTGACCGGTCGCGATGGCACGCGCCTCGGCAACGCTGCCCGGCGCCGAAATCAGCGCGGCCACGAAGCGCAGTGTTCGGCTCGCGCCCGGCGGGAGCGGGGCCGCACTATACAGCACCAGACGCCCGCCTGTCGTACCGGCCGAGTCGGCGCCGATCGCGCTGCCGCCCACGTAGCGCGCACCGACCGGCAGCTGCACCGCGACCTGGAGGGCGGTCACCGTCAGCGTGCCGGGATTTCGCACGGTGGTCGTGTAGGGAATCGCTTCGCCGACGCCGACCTCGAGGGCGTCCGCCGCCAGGTCGAGTCCGAGTGCTGCGGTCGGCGGTCCGACCAATGCGACTTGCGTCGCCGTGGCCGCCACCGCCGGCGTCCCTTGCCCCTGGATGTACGCCACGTTGCGTGCCACCACGGTGTCGCGCACGGTGGCCGCCACAACCAGGACGAGATCGATCGTCCCGCTGTCGGCGGGCGCGAGCGCTCCGAGTGACCAGGTCAGTACTTGCCCGGCGATCGCCGGGGCCGTGGTCGCGCTGACGTATTGCAGCCCCTGCGGCAGCGTATCC